>NZ_JBELZM010000011.1:0-141036 GCF_040273735.1 Solibacillus sp.
TATGATTTTTATAAAAGAACTCACGACACTAGAAGAAATGCAGCAAGTGCAAGTGCTGGAGCAGCAAATTTGGCAAACATCCCCACTGCCGACACATCAAACGTTAACGGCCGTCAAGCATGGTGGCATTATGGTAGGGGCCTATGAAGGCGAAACACTAATCGGCTTTAGCTACGGCTTTGCGGCACTCAATAATGGCAAAACCTATTTATGTTCGCATATGCTTGGCATTGATGAGGCCTATCGTTCTCAAAAAATTGGCGAAAAGTTGAAAGACGCGCAGCGAGAAATCGCCATTCAAAAAGGATATGACCTGATGGTATGGACATTTGATCCACTGGAAACACGCAATGGTTACTTGAATTTAACAAAGCTGAACGGCATTTGTGATATGTATCTGGAAAACTGCTACGGCGAAATGCAGGATGGCTTTAATAAAGGGTTACCATCGGATCGTTTTGAGGTGCACTGGCATTTAACGTCTGATTATGTAGCGCAGTCTATCCAACCTGATATCGAAAATCCGGAACCGCTTGGGGAAATGGTTTGGGAGCAGGACAATTTATGCAGGATCACGTTACATAACGTAGATTTCACGAAGTCTGTTTATGCTTTACCTGTTCCAAAGGATTTCCAACAATTAAAGGCGTCGAGTCAGTTGCATGCGATGCACTGGCGATTAGCTGTGCGAGAAACTTGCCAGGCATTATTTGCAGCCGGCTACACAGCTGTTCGCCTGCAGCAGCAGGAAGCGTGGAATGAATATATTTTTGTACGAAAAGACTCATTAGCACTTGGAGGCATCAAACATGAAAATTACCGAAATTACAATTAGGCATTTACAAATGAAGCTAAAGGCACCTTTCACAACAAGCTTTGGTACATTTACAAATAAAGATTTTTTATTACTAGAAGCAAAAGATGAACAAGGGACAATTGGCTGGGGTGAATCTGTAGCATTCCACTCGCCATGGTATAACGAAGAAACGTTAAAAACGAACTGGCACATGCTGGAGGATTATTTGATTCCGTTAATCTTAAATAAAGAGATCAGCCATCCAGATGAAGTGAGCGCTATTTTTGAGCCAATCCGTAAAAATAATATGGCGAAATCAACAATTGAAGGCGCAATCTGGGATATTTATGCCCAACAAACGAATCAAACATTAGCAGCTGCACTAGGCGGTACAAAGGATCAAATCGAGGTAGGAATTAGTATTGGAATCCAAAAGTCGATTGATGATTTAGTCGCTTTAGTAGATGAATATGTGCGTGACGGGTACAAGCGCATCAAAGTAAAAATCAAGCCAGGCTGGGATGTGGAAGTGATGCGTACACTACGTGAAAAATTCCCGGATGTGGCGATTATGGCAGATGCCAACTCTGCTTACGGTCTAGAAGATGCGGAACTATTAAAGCAGCTTGATGAATTTAACTTAACAATGGTGGAACAGCCGTTAGCTTCGGATGATATTATCGATCATGCAACACTGCAAAAACAAATGACAACACCAATTTGTTTGGATGAGAGCATTCACTCATTAGAGGATGCACGTAAAGCCATCGAAATCGGTGCGACAAAAATTATTAATATTAAAATCGGTCGTGTCGGCGGCTTAACAGAAGCGAAGAAAATTCATGATTATTGCGAATCAAAGGGCATTCCGGTATGGTGTGGCGGCATGCTGGAGTCGGGTGTGGGACGTGCCCATAATGTAGCACTGACAACTTTATCGAACTTTATTCTACCGGGGGATACAGCGAGCTCGAATCGCTACTGGGAAAAGGATATTATCGAGCCTGAGGTAGTGGCGGAAAATGGTTATATCCAGGTACCGCAAACAGCTGGTATCGGCTATGCGATCAATCGTGAAACAGTGGAATCTTATACTGTCGAAAAGAAAACATATAACTAATACAAAACAACTCCTTAAGCACGAATGTTTGTGCTTAAGGTAATTTATGGGCTGTTTTATCAGAAAATTCAAACAATAAGAAGGTGCATTATGAAAAGAAGTTTACAAATAGGAGGTGCTTTCGTCGGTTTAATTGTCGGCGCGGGCTTTGCCTCTGGTCAGGAAATTATGCAGTATTTTACAAGTTTCGGTACACTGGGGCTAGTTGGGGGAATTCTCGCTTCTTTAGCGTTTGCCTTTTTAGGGATGACGTTAGCACAACTAGGATCAGAAATGCAGGTTGCTTCCCATAAAGGGGTTATTTATCAAATTAGTGGTCGTTATTTAGGATTCATTTTAGACTTCCTGATTACGTTCTTCTTATTCGGGGTAGCGGTTGTGATGTTTGCAGGTTCAGGCTCTACATTCAATCAAATGTTTGGCATTGACCCTATGATTGGCAGCATTATAATGGTTGGTTTAACGATTGCGACATTGTTATTGAATGTTAAAAACATCATCAATATTATTGCGAGTGTAACACCCTATTTAATGGGGGTTATCTTTGTTATATTAATCTACTCGATTTTTACGATGGATCTATCGTGGTCACAAGCAGATAGCTTAGCGAAGGAGCAGCCGGCAGCGGCAGGAAATTGGTTTATTGGCGCATTATTATATGTTTCATATAATATCGCTGCGGGTGCTGCGCTGTTAATCGTGATGGGTGGTACGGAGAAAAATAGTAAAGTGGCAGGGCGCGGCGGTATTTTTGGCGGGATTATGCTAGGTCTATTAATTATTTTAATCAATGTCGCGATGTTCGTGAAAATCGACGTAGTGGCAGGAGTAGATATGCCGACATTAGAGCTAGCAAATCAAATTCATCCAGCGGTAGGTGTTCTTATGTCAATCGCATTGCTAGGGATGATGTACAATACGGCAGTTGGTATGTTCTATGCCTTTACTGTACGCTTCTTTGCACCTGAATCAAAGTCATTCAAGCCAGCTGTCATCGTCGTTGGCTTGGCAGGATTTGCTGCAAGCCTAGTTGGCTTCACAAGTTTAGTAGGGAAAGTTTACTCAACGATGGGCTATTTAGGGTTTGCTTTAATTCTTGTCGTGATTGTTGCATGGATTCGACGAAAAAAGTTGAAACAAACGGAATCTATACCTTTAAAACATTTTTCGAATAGTGAAGTGTCCTAAACTTATTTTATCCCGGAAGAAAGTAGCAAAAGCCATCTGCAATAAACGTGAAATCGCTTTTTTCTATAACAAGGAAGAGCTTCACCGCTTTCAGGAGAAGTATAAGAATGCGGAAATTATATATGAACTAATATAAAATCCTCTAAAGCGCCCTCTGAAAAATTTTCTGCGGGCGCTATTTTGCTTCAATTATAATGGTTATGGCATTTTAAAAGAGAAAAGTGAATTATCATCTAAAAATAATATAAGTATTGAAAATTGATTCAGAGGGGGCTTTGTACATGATTTTAAAAAGAGGCGTAACAGGCTTTACTGCAGATGATTTATCATTTGAGCGTGATTGGGTAGCACATACTGCAGAATTTAAAAAATATTGCCACGCGTATGTTCAGCAATTAAATGGGAGCGTTTTGGGCTTTTATGAACCTGATATTGATCTTGGGTATGCTCATGCTCATGTAAAAATAGATGGGGAAGAGTTATATATTTTTCATAATAATATGTATGATTATATAGCCTTCACTAAAAATTGTGATATTAGAGGCTTAAACTTTACGGATCATAAATTATTGGGCGCCTTGTTTGCTAATCGCTATACAGTATTAACTGCATCACAATTAGCAGAGCCATTAGTATATCAAACAAAAGACAGAGGTATTGTTTTGAAGAATGAAAATGAACTTAATGGTGTTGAGCTCCGGTTTATGAATCATTTCAGATCACAGACGGTAGGAGATTTAGTATTTAATTATTGGGATTAGTAAAGTGAAACCTTGGCATTATAGATTTCGCTAACCAGGTAGTAAGAGGAAAAGGTCGAGAATTTTAACTTAGCTCAAACAATTTTTATCATTCAAAAAGCTTGAGATCATGGATAACATGTCTCAAGCTTCTTTTTATTTTCTACATATCCCAAATCAGAATCAATAATGAACCAAATATTGTAATAGCTGCGAGAATGACACCGTACAGGATATTAGTATAAATGGCTGAGCCATCTTTTGATTCACCAGCATGCATGAAGACAACTAGCTGTAAAAATGCCTGAATGAAGGCTGTTATTAAAAGAATTGTCATGCCACCTGCGAATGTCATATCTGTAAAGTAAACTATCATAGCGACTACAGTTAGTACCAAAGAAAAGACGAAGCCCATCACCTGTTTTACAGGAAATAATTCTTTCATATTACATCATTCCTTTCAGATAGATGAAGCTAAAGATAAAGATCCAAACAACATCCAAGAAATGCCAGTAAAGGGAGAAGATAAATGATTTATTTGCTGTTTCAGGTGTTAACCCGCGTTTTTTTACCTGAAGGATAATGAATAATCCCCAAAATAAACCTAACGTTACGTGAGCACCATGTGTACCTAATGTGGTTAACAGTGCAGCTGTAAAGGCACTAGTTTGATATGTTGCTTCAACATGGTAATAATGAATAAATTCATAAATCTCCACGCCCAGAAACACTAACCCAAGTAGTAGGGTAATTCCAAAGAAAGTTAGCATCGCATTTTTACGACCAAGTCTCATCGCATGAACACCGAGACCTATTGTGAAACTACTTGTTAGCAAAACAAATGTCTCAATCAATACGGGAGTAATTTCAAAAATTTCTGCAGGTGTTGGACCGCTACCAGTTCTTCCCTCTAGTACGAAGTAAGCCGTGAATAGGGTAGCGAACAGCATAATTTCAGCTCCAAGGAAAATCCAGAAGCCTAGAATATTTAACTGATTTTGATCCGTACTATACTCGAGCGGTTGTGCGTGATTAAGCTTCATTACCTTGCACCTCCTCATATTGTGCTTCTATCTCTTTAATTTCTTTTACATGAATATGGCGTCCATGATCTTTTTCGAATGAACGAAGAGCCATACAAACGAAAATTCCGATTAAAGCAATCACAGCAGGGGCCCATAATGAAAAGATGAATGAGAATCCGGCAACAAAGAAAATAATTCCCATAATAAATGGAACGCCGCTGTTATTTGGCATATGAATATCTTTTACTACACCTTTAAATAATTGCTGCTCTTTTTTCTTTGCATCCCAGAATGCTTCACTTGATGTAACATAAGGTAATCTTGCAAAATTATATTCTGGAATCGGCGTATGAGTAGCCCATTCTAATGAGCGAGCATCCCATGGGTCACTACCGATGTTTCGCGGTGAGTTTTTGTAACTATAGTAAATCGTATAAACGAGTGTTACGAATCCAATTGCCATCAATGCAGCACCAACAAAAGAAACCATGTTTAATGGTCCAAAGCCAGTTGCTTCTGAGTAAGTGTATATACGACGTGCTTGACCATCTAATCCAGTGATATACATTGGGAAGAAAGAAAGTACAAAACCTACTGTAAGTAACCAGAAAGTCAACTTACCAATTTTCTCATTTAACATGTAGCCGAAGAATTTTGGCCAATAATAAGTTAATCCGGCCAGCATAGCAAATACGACACCAGGAATAATTGTGTTGTGGAAGTGAGCTACCAAGAACATTGTATTATGATATTGATAGTCCGCGGCTGACATGGCAAGCATAACACCTGTAACCCCACCAACTGTAAATAATGGGATAAATCCTATAGAATACAGCATTGGTACAGTAAACCGAATTTTCCCTTTCCACATCGTAAATAACCAGTTAAAGATTTTAACACCAGTTGGAACAGCAATCGCCATTGTTGTAATAGAGAAGATACTGTTAGTGAAAGCACCTTGACCCATTGTAAAGAAGTGGTGAGTCCATACTAAGAATGACAGTAAGGAAATCAACACCATTGAACCAACCATCGATTTATAACCATACAGGTTTCTGCCCGAGAACGTTGAAATAATTTCACTGTAAAGGCCGAAAGCAGGCAAGATCAAAATGTAAACCTCAGGGTGTCCCCAAACCCAGAAGAAGTTTGCCCAAAGCATATCCATACCACCATTTGTAGAGGTAAAGAAGTTTGTGTCGAATAAACGATCAGTTGTACCCATTAACAAAGCAATTGTTAATACTGGGAATGCGAACACGATGATTACATTGGCAATAAAAACAGACCAAGTAAACATTGGCATTTTCATTAATGTCATACCGGGTGCTCTCATTTTTAAAATTGTCGTCATCATATTGATTCCTGTCATTAGGGAACCAATCCCGGAAATTTGAAGAGCTAACATGTAATAGTTAGTTCCCACTGATGTACTGAACTCATTTCCGGCAAGAGGGAAGTAGGAAGTCCAACCTGCATCCGGAGAACCACCGATAACGAACGAAATGTTAAATAACATTGCGCCTGCAAAGAATAACCAGAAGCTGAGTGCGTTTAAACGAGGGAATGCGACGTCGCGTGCACCAATTTGTAATGGTACGACTAAGTTCATAAAGGCAAAGATAAATGGCATTGCCATGAACATGATCATTACAATCCCGTGTGTTGAAAAGATTTCATTGTAATGTTGTGCATCTAAAATTTTCATCTCGGGTGAAGAGAGCTGGGCACGCATTAGAACCGCATCCGCTCCACCACGGAAAAGCATAATCAGGGCAGAAAACAGGTATAAAAGCCCGATTTTTTTATGGTCAACCGTTGTCAACCATTCCCGCCATAAATAACCCCATTTTTTAAAATAAGTAATACCAATAACAATCCCAATCGATACTAAAGCAATGGCAACCATTGAGGCATAAATCATTGGACTTGGATGAGGTATGGCGAAACGTTCAAAGAATTCCATCTTTATTCTCCTCTCTAGATTAAAAGAGTAATCTTTGAATCTAGTTTTTCTATTTTTTACTAATGACCATTGTGGTCAGATTCTTCATTTGACTCATTGTGTGACTGTTCATCATGTTCAGCTTCATCTGTAACCGAACCGTGATTATGTTCGGGTGCAGGGCTAAATTCTAAATGTGTACCTGTAAAGGTCATTTGTCCTAAGTGACCAGGCTCTAATAATTTATTGAAAGTGCTTTCTGTTAATGGTTCAGCAGTTTCATAAACTTCTTTAACCCATTCATCGAATTCCTGCTGAGACATTGCTGTGACATTAAATATATTTTCTGCGAAACCTTTACCACTAAAATTAGCGTTTCGTCCAACATATTCTCCCGGAACGTCAGCTGCTAAGTGTAAGGTTGTAACCATGTCGGCCATCGCATATTTTTGACCGCCAAGCTGTGGAATCCAGAAACTCGTAATCGGTCCATAAGAGTAAAGTCTAAACTCAAGAGGTCGATCCGTTGGAACATATAAGTAGTTTACTGTTTCAATTCCTTGCTCCGGATAGCTAAAGTGCCATTTCCAGTCTGAAGTAGAAGCATAGACGACTAATGGTTCCTTATCTTCATAACCTGTTGGTGCAGATTCTACAATATAGTTACTTTGAACAGAAACAAATGATAGATAGGCTACAATTAGTATTGGAATCCCTATGCAAATCACTTCTACCCAAATATTTGCCTCGACATGAGGTGGTTCATAATCAGATGGTTGGTTTGATGCGCGATACTTGACCAAGATATACACTAAAATAACAAGAACAACTATGACAACAACTGCCATGATTCCAATAGATAACATGATATCACTTGCTTGTCTTGCAGCCATTGGTCCTTTCGGATCCAGAACCGTTAATGGTTCACAGCCAGCTAGAAAAACAGTAAGCAAGATCATTGATACTAAAAATGGCCATTTAATTTTCATACAGAAAATCCTTCCCTTACTGTTAAGTAAAATTAATTGAAACGTTACAAATAAAAATTGAATAAGTGAGAATGAAATTCCCCAACCTTTTCCATAGGTAATTTCCTTTCACGTAATCTTGGCATTTCATAGGCTAATAATTGGTTTATGCGTTACCAGGTACACAACTCGTAATCATATTAGTTGCGCTAAATATGAAAGGCAAGAAAATACAAAATCTATCACAAAATGTTCTAAAACAAGGAAATAAATTTTTTTACTCATTTATTAAGTTTCGTTGTATAAGAATCAGCGCCACTAATGGTTTTGTTCGAAAATTAAGCTGTTGAAAGTAGCTTTAAAAAGAATGTGGTTGGCTAAAAATGCAATGGAATGGATGGTTATTTTTGAGTCCAAATGAAATAGAATATAGTAATTTTAAATGAACCGCTAATTAGGGAAATAAGGAGTGTTACAGATGGATTGGAGACCGGACAGAACAGCGAAAAAAGCAATATATAAACAACTTGCAGAATATATTGAAAGTGGAATAGCAGATGGTACATTTCCACCCGATAAACCGTTGCCATCTGAAAGATATTTAGCAAAGGAACTGAATGTTAACAGGAGTACGGTAATTGCCGCTTATGATGAATTGGAAGCAAATGGACTCATTGAAAGAAATAGAGGAAGCGGAACGACGATTAGTAAAGATATTTGGGGTCTAGCCAAGAAACGTATTCCCAGCTGGAATAGATATATCGAGGCAGGGTCCTTTTTGCCCAATCTACCTGTTACACAACGAATAAGAAATGAAACGGTAGATCATAAATTAATTAATTTAGCTAGCGGAGAACTGTCGCAGGACCTTTTTCCAATGAATTTTTTAAGAGAAATTACTTCTACAAGATCCTTCATTGGAAGCTTGGGATATGATCATCCTCAAGGGAGCGCTATTTTAAGGAATACTCTTACAGAACACGTAAATAAGTATCGGGGAATTGAAACAAATCCTTCTTCGATTCTGATTACATCCGGGGCACAACAAGCGTTACATTTAGTCGTACAGTGTTTGTTAAAGCCCGGAGACGCAGTTGCAATAGAAGATCCTTCTTATACGTATAATCTCCCAATTTTTAAATCTGCAGGTTTAAAAGTATATTATTTGCCTGTCGATAAGGATGGTATAGATCCTGAAATTTTACTGTCATTATATAAAGAGCATCGAATTAGAATGATTTTTTTAAATCCTGATTATCATAATCCTACAGGTTCTCAGCTAAATGAAACACAACGTAAAGCGATTTTGGAAATATCCTCTGAACATGGAATCCCTGTAGTAGAAGATGACCCATATAGTTTAACATCATTTAATGGAAAAAAGATTCCTACACTAAAATCATTGGATGTTCACGGGAATGTCTTATATATTAGCTCTTTGTCAAAAATTGTTGCTTCGGGGTTAAGGATTGGCTGGATTATAGGGCCAAAATCAGTAATTGAGAGATTATCTGATGCAAAACAACAAATAGACTTTGGCCATTCTAGCTTTACACAATGGATTGCAAACGATTTTATGGAATCCTCGAATTTTCAGTCTCATATAGAAAAATTGAGGAAAGAATTAGAAAAACGGAGAAATCAAATAGTTACAAGTCTTAATTTATATTTAAAGAATCAGGTAGAATTCTCTATTCCAGAGGGCGGTATTCACATATGGGTTAAACTCAAAAAAGACTACAATGAAATGCAATTACTAGAGGAATCCATTAAAAGGGGTGTAATCTATGTTCCCGGCTCGACAATGGGTTCAAAAAAAGGATATGTGCGCTTTACATTCGCTAGGGAAGATGAAAAATCAATTGCCGAGGGAATTAAACGGTTTGCTGAAGCATGTCAATTTCTTTAAACAACTTAATCATAATACTTCAAAAGAATCATGAATTGTTCATGATTCTTTTGTTATTAAATGGTAAATGGATGGCTGAAAAAACATTGGATTGGATGGTCATTAAAGGATGGGAACTCTTTAAGATGGTGGTAGGCTAATATTATGGTTTTAATGCATTACTTTTTCACAACTTTTAAGAGCAACAAATTTAGAAAAGGGTTATAGGAAGAGAATATATAACTACACATTCAAGCATTAACAGTTCTTTCTCAAGGGTATATCCCCTCTGACATTTCGATACTTGTACAATTACGATAGCTAATTTGGAATATACATTTAAAATATCAAGCAGTGCTTCTTTATAAGGAAAAGAAGGCATTAAGCTTAAATTAATATGTGTAAAAAGTTTCTAAAAAACTAAAATTAAAAAGGTAGATAAATAGATGGACTATGCAAAATTAATCGATCATACGTTACTTTCACCTACTACTACAGAAGTAGAAATAGTGAATTTATGTAAAGAAGCCAAACAATATGGCTATGCATCTGTATGTGTAAATCCTGTATGGGTAAGGTTATCTTCAGAACTTTTGCGTGATTCAGATGTCAATGTTTGTACGGTTATAGGATTTCCCTTAGGCGGAAACACCCCGGAAACAAAGGCATTTGAAACTGTAAATGCAATTGAAAATGGGGCAACTGAAATAGATACAGTTATTAATATCGGTGCACTGAAAAATAAAAACGATTCACTTGTTGAAAATGATATTCGCGCAGTTGTTAATGCAGCAAGTGGAAAAGCCCTAGTAAAAGTTATTATTGAGGCTTGTTTATTAACAAATGAAGAAAAAGAAAGAGCATGTAGATTGGCTGTTAGAGCTGGTGCAGACTATGTCAAAACTTCAACGGGATTTTCCTTACATGGTGCAACTGTTAAAGATGTTGCGATAATGAGAAAAGCAGTTGGACCAAATGTTGGCATTAAAGCATCAGGAGGAGTAAGCAATAAAGCGGATATAAAATTAATGGTTGAAGCAGGTGCTTCTAGAATAGGGACTAGTTCTGCTGTGAAGATATTTGGAAGACAGATGTGATGTGAACTTTTTAAAATAAAAGTTATATATCAAGAAATATTCCAAGGAGTGAATAGATATGACATGGACGGCTGTTTTAATTCTATTTGTAGGAATACTTATTAAAATGTTAACAAGTCCACCAAGTGCGGTTGTAGCATGGGTTGTGAGTAAATATGCACTGCATCCAAAACTAGATTCAAAGGATATTACTGTAACCTTTAACGGAAAGAGCGTTGGAGAAGAGGAGAAAATAAGATTTATTAATTATTTTAATGAAGCAAATTTTTTAGAGAGATATCATATCTTCCCGGGAAGTGAAGATTTATTTCTAAATCCTGATAGTAATGTTATTCCCTTTGTCATCAATGCGAAGAGTAAAAACAAAGAAATAAATTTCTTTGTTTACACATACGATGAGCACATTGATGTAGTCAAGCAATGGAAGAAGAAAATAGCTTCTTACAGTCTTAGCTCTGAGAATCTGCAAGAGTTTACCGTTTCAAGTAGTAAAAGCTAAGGATAATTTCAAATAACATTTCCTACTACTGAAGGTTTTTCAATAAAATCGTAGTGTCGGTAATCTTAATATGTTAAAACGTCTTCGACTAAGACCATTGTTTGGAACAGTTGTATTGGTACCAAAGAGGGTTGCCGGCAAACTACTTTTTTATTGTACCAATGAGGCAAGAATATTAGGGGAAAAGACAAAGTATAGAATTAAGGGAGGTTTTCTTATGCCAAATTGGTTGCATAATACGCTATTTGTCCTTTTATTAATAGTAAGTTTTGGATGTGTTTCTAGTGGAATTGAATGGAAAACTCACAAAAATACAGTCGTAAAATAATTAGAGTTCTTCTATAAAAAAATTTGATTTAATTCACTCCCCGAAGGTTTTACCAACATTTGAAGATATTATTTCTTAATAGTTCCTTTGAACGGTATCTCGTTTTTTATGATTACATTAATCCAGTGCTAGGAAATATAAGAAAACGCAAAATCCTCATCATTAACTAAAGATGAGGATTTTTCTTTATATAATGTTTCGTTATTTTGGACAGTTACTAAGCTACGGAGTTGGCTGAGACAAAAGAGTAATAGTGCCCCTAGTTAATGAGGTGGGCGATATTTTACACAAACGAGGGTTATTAGCCTAATTCCTGTTAAATAAGGACTATGAATTACTGAGCTGTGTATCCACCGTCAACAGCAATCACTGCACCTGTAACGAAATCATTTTCAGCTAAGAAAACGAAAGCATGGGCAATTTCGCTTGGATCTCCAAGTCTGCCAATCGGGTGTCTCGCAACAAGACCTTCGTAGAATTCTCCAAGAGCTTCTTTGTTTACCATACCAGACTCAATGTAACCAGGAGAAACAGCATTAACGCGAATATTGCGAGAAGCATATTGAACTGCAGAAGATTTTGTCATCCCTACAACCGCATGTTTTGAAGCTACATAAGGATAAGCACCACCTTCAGCAACAAGTCCTAAAATAGAAGACGTGTTCAGGACGACGCCGCCCCCAGTTTTAAGGAACTCTTGAACCGCATATTTAGTTCCGAAGAATACACCATCTTGATTTACACGGATAACTCGATGATAATCTTCATAAGTTAATTCATGCATTTCACCTAGAGCCCCAATACCAGCATTGTTAACGATGATGTCTAATTTACCAAATGTTTCAACAGTCTTCGCAACAAGATTTTTAACTGACTCTTCATTTCCAGCATCTACTTGAACAAATAAAACTTCGAAACCTGCAGCTTTTAATTCTTCCTCTTTCGCTTTACCTGCCTGTTCATTGAAGTCAGCCAAAACTACTTTTGCCCCTTTTTCTGCAAAGGCCTTTACTGTTGCTAACCCAATACCAGAAGCTCCACCTGTAACGATTGCTATTTTGCCGTTTAAATTTGCCATATAAGTAATTCCTCCTGTTCAATTTTAAAACAAATACATAAGTACTTTGATAACTTTATTCAAAGTTTCAAGGCGGATATATCGTTAAGGATAATCATCTCAAAAGTTACGAATGTTTAAACAATTAATGTCATCCCTTTTATATTCATTTACAAATTATTCGTATTCTATCCTTAAAGAGCATTTATTATAATTAGCAGTTTACTCCTTGATATTTAAGGGTTAGTAATCTGTTTATAGAAAAAATCTGTCCAAAATAATTATAATTAATAAAGGGGGAGTAAGATAAATTTGTTATCAATCTGCATCCAATCATTTGCCTCTAAAATCATGAAGTTGTATATTTAATTTGTTAGTAACAAAAATTTATTAACGATACTGGGAACAATCACGTTAGTTTGTGGTTTTTCTGAGAAGGAGAAATTGTATTGAAATTAAAAGACAAGGTAGTGATCATTACAGGTGGTGCAGGCGGTATTGGCGCTGGTATAGGTCGTGCAATGGTGAAAGAGGGAGCAATTGTTGTGGCAGTTGATCTCAATCCGGAAGCCGGCGCAAACGTATTAGCTGATTTACAGCAACATTCGCCGCAATCTAGCTTTATTGAATTTGATTTAACAAAGCATGATCAACTAAAAAATGTCGTGGAACAAGTTATCGAGAAATATGGCCGTTTAGATGTGTTAGTGAATAATGCACATGCTTCTAAACAGGTATCGTTCCTTGAAACAACTCCAGAACATTTGGCATTGTCAATGGATACAGGCTTCTATCCTACATGGTACTTAATGCAGGCTGCTATTCCACATTTAAAGAAAACACGTGGTAATATTATTAACTTTGCTTCAGGTGCCGGGTTAAAAGGGCATAAAACACAAGCTGCCTATGCCGCAGCAAAAGAAGCGATTCGCGGTATTACGCGTGTCGTAGCGAATGAATTTGGTGCAGATGGTATTACAGCAAACCTGATTTCACCAATCGCCAATTCAGAAGGTGTACAAGCTTGGGCTAAAGCACAGCCGGAATATTATGAAGGTGTACTTGCTGGTATTCCGATGGGTAAATTCGGTGATCCGGAACAAGATATCGGACGTGCTGCTGTCTTTTTAGCTTCAGAAGACTCTAAATATATTACAGGTCAAACATTGATGGTTGATGGCGGCTCGATTATGCTCCATTAACATCGTACATTAAATAAATACAACGAAACGGATATAGGGGTGACCCCCTGATATCTCTATAAACCATGCAAAAGACGCTTTCTTATTAAGAAGGCGTCTTTTTTGCTCGATATAGTAATACAGGTAAATGCAGTTTTATTTCTCTAATGGAATACCCAACAAATCGGGAACTGTGACAAATTCATAGCCTTGCTCTTGCAGTTTTGGAATAATTTGTTGAAGCGATAAGATTGTATTCGTTCGATCCCCAGACGATTCTGCACCATCGTGCATGAGAATAATCGCACCTGGATGAATGTTGTCTACTACTCTCGAAGCAATAACTTCTGGCGGGTCTTCTTGCCAATCCAACGTATCAATATCCCAGGCAATCACGTTATAGTTCATTTTCCCAAGCTTCTCGACTAATTCATTGTAAAGGAAGCCATAAGGTGGTCTAAATAATTTTGTCCGGTAACCAGTAATTTCGTTAAGGGCATCTTCCGTTCTCGTTACTTCACTCTCAAGCGTTCCGAGGTCAGCTTCTTCGACAAGGTTAGGGTGGGCGTAGGTATGATTTCCGATTACATGACCCTCGTTTTGCATTCGCTTCACAATCTCGGGGTTAGCAACGGCTTTTGAACCTAATACGAAGAATGTTGCTGGGACATTGTACTGTTTTAATACATCTAATACGTCATTTGAAAATCGGGGATCAGGACCGTCATCAAAAGTTAAAGCAATTCGTTTTTGATCAGTAGGACCTTGTAAGAAAAATATTTCTGGATACCGTTGTTGTAAAATTCTTAGGTCAACAGGCTGCTCAGGATCCTGCCCGGAAGGTTCAGTTTCTGCTTTAAGATCAGATAAATCTCGTTCCGCATTTTCCTGTAAGTCAGCTTTCAACAATTGCCTTGCTCCATCTGCAGCATAAACGCTCATGATATCTGTTAGAGGCAAACAAAATACAAACCCCATAACCAACAACCACTTGACTATTCGTTCTTTCATCCATTCATCTCCTTCCTTTTTTATATTGATTCCCCTTTTAGAGAGGGCTATCCTAACTTAAATATGTTTATATTTCTCATTTTTGTTTAGCAAAGTAATTTCAAAATTTTGAACCGTTTTCATTCATAACCTCAGGTGTCCTTCGGAAATGATGGTAAACGTCAAATAGCCCCAACACTAATGGAGGTGGGGCTTGTTGTATATTTCCCTAACCATTTTGGCTTCTTCCCAAGGGCAGTGCCAGTTATTGTCATTTTAAATAAAAAGATGAACCATCAATGATATCAACATCTTCACGAAGTTTTATTTCCTCCATCAACTGAAATAACGCTTCATCTTTCTTTTTTGCCTCAATCATACAATGTATTTCCGGTACTGTTCCTTTGATTTCATTTAAAAATCTGAAAAACATGTCTACGTCCACATAATCGGAATGATGGCGGAATTCTCTGTCGCTTTTAGGACTTGAAATATGCATTTTTATTGGCAACGGTGAATCCTTCCAAGTAGCGACAATTCGGTCCCACTTATCATCCCATTTTTCATCATAATGATGAGCAAGATGGTGATGATAATCAAATACAAGAGGTATTTCTAATTTTTCGCACAAATATAATGTATCATCAACTGTAAAAGAAGTATCGTCATTTTCAAGGATAATCATCTTCTGAAGTGCTCTTGGAACATCCATCCAATTATCAACGAATTGCTCAAGAGAATTCTCGGTTTCTTTATAGTTGCCACCAACATGAAGAACACATCGGTGTGTCGGATCTATTTTCATTCCCTTTAACAATAAATAATGCATCTTTAACGTTTTTAAAGAGTTTTTGACTACCTCTGCTTTAGGTGAATTCAGAACGACAAAATGATCAGGATGAAAATCAATTCGTATATTATGTTTTGTTGCGTACTCACCAATTTCAGTTAACTTCTCTAATAAGGGCTTTATATAATTCCAATCAGGCAGTTCTTCATGGTTAGCTAGAGGAATCAATCGAGAGGTTAAGCGATAGAAATGAATTTCATTAAAGACATTATGTTTTAATAACCTAAATGTATTTTCTAAATTTTTCAGTGCTATCCGCTCTAATTTTCGTATGGCCGCTTCACGATCCTTAATTTTTTGGAATTGTGTAAACGTCATCGTTTGAGACGGAGAAGCATTCTTTAGCTCCATACTCATCGCAACATATCCTAATCGTACAATCGTCATTAACCCACCTCATCTGTAGTATGTACGGTAGGGAATAAATTAATTATCCAATAATGCATTCCGATCAGGATCAAGCGCATTTTTTATTTTATGGGGAAGATGGAATAGCTTTTTTACATCAAATAAAATTAGAAGGTAAATTCAATTCTATAAGCGAAATGTTATATAAACAAATCTTACGGAGTTGGTGTATTTTGAAAAAGACAATTTACAAGAAAATACATATTATTGGATCAGTCGGAAGTGGTAAAACAACTTTAGCAAAAGAAATATCATCGTTGTTAGGTATACCGTACTACGAATTAGACAATGTAGTTTGGATAAGGAATAAGTCCGGAGATATAAGAAGAACTGAACAAGAACGGGAAGAGTATCTTAACAGTATATTACAATCAGACAATTGGATAATTGAAGGTATACACAATGAAGATTGGGTAAGCAATTGTTTTCAAAGTGCAGATTTAATTATATTTTTAGATACAAATTATTTAGTCAGAACTTATAGAATTATAAAGAGGTTTTTAAAGCAAAAACTTCGAATAGAGAAGGCAAATTACAAACCAACTTTAGATATTTTCTTTAAAATGTTTAAATGGAATCGTCATTTCGAAGAAGTTGGTAAAGTTAATTTCTTTAATAAATATGTGGTACATAAAGATAAGATAAAAGTCATTAATAATGCAAAATGTATTAAGAAATACTTTAATTAAAATGTGTCATTGTTAATAAAATGGCGTGAGGTCTAGATTCTTTTTACATGTTCCCTCCATTCAAATCGAGTAAATTGAGCTGTACGAGAAGAATTTAAAAAATAAAAAAAACCACTGTGATTATTCTTCAGTGGCTTCGTTTTGTTTCTTTAATTCAAGAATTTTACGGTTTTTCTCTATTATTTCTTTATTCTCCTCTATTGTAACCTTGATGTTTTCAAGCATATCGTTATCTTCACTGCTAGTTTCAGAACTATTCTTTAGGTATTCATCTAAGTGGTTTGATTTATTAGTTTTAATAATCATTTAATTCACCTCTCATAATGACTATACTTTTATTATAAATGATAGTTAACAACACTTTATATTAAATTTATGTAACAATTTCAGAATTTTGGTTATTCTGCTTGTTTACTGGGTAAGGGCTTGCTGTTTTCATTGTTATGAATGTCAATGATAAGCGTTATTTTTGACACTTAATTATAAAAATTATTGAAATATTCAAAACGATAAGTTAGGATAGGAACATAAGTTCTAGTTTGGGAGGTTAATCATGGAATTACAATCATTCAATCAATCCTATCAAAATTTAATTAATGAGTATCAATTAGTGAAAACCAGCTAAAATTTACAGGACACCCACGTGAATGTGTAAAATTAGCCAGTTATAGCAGAACACCAATATTAGTAATAGTTGAAGGGAAACTTGTGACATATTTTGATTTACATCAGCAGGAAGGAGTAGCACCATATTCGAATAATAGTAATGCAATTTTAGTACGTGCTTTTTCAACAGAGGTAAATGAACAAGGGAAGGGCTATGCAAAGCAGGCATTGCAGTTACTACCCGCATATGTACAAGAGAATTTCCCTCATATTAACGAAATTGTACTTGCTGTTAATGTTGCAAACACTGTAGCACAAAACCTTTATAAGAAGTGTGGATTTACGGATTACGGTGTGCGACGTCAAGGCCCCAAGGGTGAATTAATTGTGATGAGTTTCTTATTCTAGTAATTTTATAAATCTGATACCATCCTTATGCAACAATTAGGCGCGATTCTTCAATAAGAAGATCGCGTTTTTGCGTTATAAAAGCTGCTTTAGGATAACACCTTCTTATTCTATACTACTGCAAAATGGTTATCAAAACGTCGTTTGGTAACATTAATTGTATTTGTATAGAATTATGTACTACTAGTTATTCCAAAAATAAATTTAAATTCATTACGATCTTTCTTTTCCAATTTTATACCTTCTTTTAAGTCAATTATTAAAACGTTTTTATTTATCCAAATTCTAATATAAATTGATTGGAAATGTATTGGTCCTTTGATACCTTTTTCTTCATATTCTGAACCATCTTCTAATTCCGTTTCAGTACGTATAAGCCAAGTGTTCCCTATGCCAAACTCAATAAATTTCATCACCTATGCCCCCTTGATATATAAGGAAAATTTACTTTAAATTATAATCCAATTTAGTCCCCAAAAAATCGTATTTGGAAAAGTATTTGTATGTAAGGTAGGAAACCCATTTAGGTCACGCCAACCCTAAAAGAGCGGTGTAGGGAGGAAGTCTTCCAAAAAGAAAAAGCCCTAAAACGTTGATATAACAACGTTTGCCGGGACTTGAAATAATGGTCTCGACAAGTCTCGAACTTGCGACCCCCACCTTGTCGAATTTATCCGGCTAAATATAACGAGTTAAATGAAATTCAATTAAGTTAAATAAGCCTGATTTAATAAGGTTTTTGGAACTAGGAAAATCAATTCAGTTAAATAAAATAAGCACAAAAAAATAATTCTGCGGACAAATTGCGGACAAAAGAGTAAACAAGTGGTTTGTATTACTCTTTTTTTGTTTTTCTGTATTATCTGTATTATAAATTTTGTCTATGAGGTAGGGGGTCTCTGTATAAGCTATTACTAATTTGAATTCAGACTGCTTTTTAATGAAAATCAATGTTCAAAAATAATCAGTTCTGTAAAATCATTAGTTTTCACCGCAAGGATATGACTACAATTTGCCCTTTGCGTTATTCAACAATCGGGCCATATTGTTGAATAACTACTATAAATATACGAGGTATATCTGTTAAAATTTAGGTTGTAATTGAAATGAAGTAATTATGCGTTAAGTGCAGTTAGCGTGAGGTGAATGACACTGAAAAATATTGTTGGGGACAGCGTTACGGGCAGATGCAGCGAATTTATATTTTCGGAAGTAGGGAAGAAAAATGATTGAGTTAAGAAAAATTACTCACGATAATTTTGAGGCAGTATTGAAGTTAAGCATAACAGACGAGCAGAAAGGGAATGTGGATTCCAGCATTTATTGTTTGGCTAAAGCCTATGTAAAAATACTTAACGACGAAAAACCGCCTATGATCTTCGCGATATGTAACAATGAGGAAGTTATAGGATATGTCGATATTGGGTTTTTCGAACTGGCGGAAAGTTCATTATTATGTGAAAAATATGGCGATAAATGTACTTATGGACTTAATCGCTTTATGATTGATAAAAAGCATCAAGGCAAAGGATTTGGAAAACAAGCAATAATAAAAGTTATAGAGCACATAAAGTCGTTCCCGCAAGGAAAAGCCGATGCAATTGCTACATCATACTGGATGGTAAACGAAGCCGTCCGGAATTTATTTGCTTCTGTTGGCTTTGTTGAAACAGGAGCGATATGGGACGGAGAAACCGGGGATAATTGGAATACAGAAAGAAAAGATATAGAGTATGCAGAAGTAGGTGCCAGACTCGGATTATAAAGCTAACGCTATGAATAGTGCATCATTGTACAGTATAAGACCAACGATTCTGGTGCAAACACTTTAAGAAAATATAAAAGAAGTGAATAATTTCTAGTGACACCTGGTCTTAACCAACTAATCCAAACAGTTGATGGATAAATTCCTTTTGATTATGAACAGACTTCTCTCGTTGGAGAGTCTGTCCTTTATTGATTATATGCATAGCCTCTATCCCAGCAATAATTTGTTTGGCAGTTCGTAAGGACTTTAATCCAAGCATCGGGCGAATTCGTTTTTTATAAAGCGATGATTCAGCTCTACGATATTGTTGAGATATTTAACTTGCCTTAGTTGGATGCCCTCGGGTAGTTGCTTTTCTTCTTATACTTCTTAGCAAAGATGAAAAATTTTCGAAAAACTTTTCAGGGGCGACAAGATATGAATTCCTACAATTAGACGTAATCTTGCTTCACCGAACGATAGCTTGAGTTGAATGACGATTTTCAACAAACGGGTACAGTACCTTCTTCAATAAAAAGATCGCGTTTTTTCGAAGAGCCATATTGTTGAATAACTTCTTTAGGGAAATTTAGATTATATTGTAGTTGAATGTATTTAAACTACTGTCACAGGTTAGCAAAAGAAGGATTATTAAACAGCGGTAAAGAAACTTTATACTGACCATAAATATTAAAGGAGTAAGTAAAATGAAAAATCTTTTATTAGAGTCACACTGTGTATTTCCGACATTGGATATAATAAAAACTGCTGAATTTTATGAACAGAAAATGGGATTTAAAGCCGTGCGATATTTGAAAGCAACTGAACCCCATATATGTTTGTATCGTGATACCACTGAAATTATCTTAACTAAAACTAACGGACAAAAAGTAATTCCCAATAGGGACTTATATGGCTATGGGTACGATGCTTACTTTATTACAAAAAATCAAGAGGATCTTCAAAAAGAGTTTATTAATTCTAATGTGAAGTTAGTGCGTTTATTAAATAACACAGATTACAACAATAAAGAATTTGTAATTGAAGATATAGATGGAAGATGGATAGCATTTGGCATTAAAGTAAGTTAAAGCTTATGAAGCGTGATTCTTCAATAAACGGGCGCTATTGTTTAATAAACCTTAGAATTTTAAATAACTTTATTGTTATATTATTGAGTAGAGTGAAGTATCGTATATAGAAAATTAAACAACTATATTTAACCCCGTCCCAAATTTAGAACGGGGTTATTGCTTGTTGTTTGGCTTTTTAAATTAAATAACTTTAATGATAGGTCTACCTATTTGATTTTAAAACACTTTCAACTATCCCGTTCTCAAATTCTTCAATTTTATTGTCTCGAAAAGAAAAAAATTGAATATAAAAAAAGCATGCTTTGTTCATTTTTTCAAGACATGCTTTTTCGTTTTGCACTTTTATCAAGGTTTAATAAGTTACAGATCTAGCTCTAAAGGTAAAAAAGCATATTCTCCGTCCTTAAAAATCTCACATTTACGAACTTGAATAGGATATTTAAAAATGGGCCCATCTAGTACTGTGGTATGGAACTCTCCACCTTCTCCGCAGGGATCAATACCACGAGCTTCAAGCTCCTTCACGTATTCATGAGTTAACGTTCGCCCTAAATCGTCCTCTCGCATTCCAAGTGATAAATTTACAGTTACAATAATCGTTACAAATCCTAAATTTATGAACTCTTCGACAGCTTCATGATGGTTCATTTCCCATAAGGGCATTCCAAGCTTTAATCCAGCATACTTCGTAACCTTTTCATGCCAACAGCCATGTGCAGGCATATCTAGATCTCCAGTTACTAACACTTCTGATCCTTGATTTTTAGCCTTTTCTAAAAGACGTATAAATACTTTCTCATAATCTCTCCAACTTGCAGCTGCAGTATATACGGGCAAACCTATAGATCTAGCTTGGGCGTGAATGAGTTCCGGAGGCATTCCATGAGATCTAGAACGTTTTCCTTCTTCCTCCAGCATGACGATCAGTCCAACCGCTTCTCCAACCATCATTGCTTTATATAAAGCTAAGGCACTATCCTTTCCTCCGCTAAAAGAAGCTATAAATTTTTGCCCGTGAGCACTATTTTTCCAATCCATTAATTCGGCCATTTATAATTTTCCCCTGTAATTTACTGACTTATTCACAATTCGTGTTATTAGCCAATATCATATTTCATATATGAGTTTCATAACTCTAATTGTTTGTTTAATTTTATCACGATTGGACCTTACAGATAGCCTATTATTGCATCCTGATAGAAAAAAATTGAAATTGTAATGATGAATAAAAGAGAAAATCATCTCATAAAACTACTTCATTCGACAGAGAATTGATATGTCATAGCACTAAAAGAGGATCTTCCGGTATTCAATAAGAAGATCGCGTTTTTCCTTATAGGGCCAGATTGCTGAGTAACAGTTTAATAAATCTGGATTTATGTTAACATTTAGGCAAATTTGTGAAAAAAATTATTTAAACTAATAGGGTAGGGAATGAACAAGAAAATATCGTTAAAATGAAACTTCAAACAAATAGGAGGATAATTATGATTGATGATAATAAACTGAACCAATTTACATTAGTTGATGTTATTGAAAGGAAAATACATTTTACAAATACAAATACTATATACGATAAAACAGAGTTTAAGGATATAAAATGAAGGTGAATTGCTGGCTTATAATGAAATATTGGCGGATCTCAAAGGAATGAAAGAAAGTGAATTTAGTACTTAAATATAATAAATAAATTTTCCGTACAGTTTGAAAACGAAGAATTTACAGATAAAAGAGAACTAGAAAAAATGTCTGGATATAATAATGCAATTATATCTATCTTAAAGTGTGTAAACCCGATTTATGAGTATGATTTAGAAGAATAGTTATTGGATAATCGAAATAGATAAGAAAGAAGTAAAAGGACCACTTAAGCTAAAAGAGCTAGAGAATGATACGAGCCATTTAGGAATTAACATTGTATTTACACCAATCAATAAATTAAAAAGGGAACCATAGTTAAATATTATTAATGAGAATAATTTGATACATTTCAAAAACGCCCCTATAAACCGTTTTTTTTGTGCATTTTACTTCTTCAACAATTGGGCCATATTGTGGAGCAACATTTTTTCTTGGGGGAGTCTTAGAGAAGATACAAATTTATACCGATAAAAGAATAGCTATACAAGTTTTTATGCAAATTAAAGATCATGCCCAGCAAGTATAAAAGCTGCTTTAGTAACGTTTCATTGACTTGCATAAATCAGGTATAATTAATGTTTCAAAAGAAAAGCGATAAACGTTATTAAATCAACGTTTCCCGCATTTTGGTGTATTCCCAAACTTGGGTTTGGGTACGTTTATTAGGTTTATTTTTATACTTTATAAATCCTTGTTAGTTAAAGAAGGATTTATTCATTTTTCAGCATCTCCCAATTTTAGCCAACTCTCGAATAAGGAATCATCTTTTAATTCTAAATAAAATTTCATGAACCTTACGAATTCATCTGTATCTACTTCTTTATACTTATAAAGAGTAAAATATCTGCTTAAAAAATCCTCTGCTGTTTGTTTTCCACCGTGTTGATTGAAAATCTTGGCTAAGTTCGTAGAGGATTGACCATAGATATAATTACTTTGTGGACTTTTCAGATACTCGTGTAATGGTAAATTGGAAGGCAACGGTTCCATTTTGTCTGAATGGTCTAAATAACTGAATTCTTTCTCATTATGCATTAGAAATAAATGAGTTGCAATCTGTGCTATTCCCTCATCTAACCACGCATCGGTGTATGGATCATTGCTTATTATTCCATAAAACCATTGATGAGCAATTTCATGAACTACAATGTTTTTTATTGCTTCGTTTGTAACAGAACGCCCATTGATGGAGCTAGCTGTTACTACTCCTGGATACTCCATTCCTGGCCCATCTAAAATAATATCTAACTGTTTGTGGGGATATGGCCCAATAATACTTTGGAAGTAATTAAAAGACTCGACAGCTGTCTCTGCTACTTTATCTAAAAACTCCTCTGATTCGTCCTTTCCAAATACTCTTATATTGACGTTCTGAGATTTTTTTTGGATGACTTGTGGGTCTTTTAATAGAGCAACAAATATTTCTTTAACATTTTCAATTCGAAATAAATTATTGCTTAAATTTAGTAATTTATCTTCGTCACTGGTTATAACAAGAGTGTATTCTTTAGGAATATCAACTGTTAGATTAAAGTTACTAAAAGTTGTGTGATACGACTCCCCTTTGAAAGTATAATCTAGTTTATTCCATCCTTTTTGATAGGTAGGGACCATTGGATACCATTGAGCAAGATGATAATTACTATCTATTTTTTCGAATCTAAACCCGTCGATTGGTAAGGTGAAGTGATATTTCATTTGGAAATTAATACTTTCATTTGGAGAAACCGATGTTTTTAAAGGAATGTTAATTGTGTCTTTCTCAAGTGAGTATGATGCATCTTGATTTTCAATTTTAACTGACTCAATTCTAACTTCAGAGGGGGTATTCAATTGAGGAGAATTTTCGGATGTAAACATATTAGGAATAAAATAAAGTTTTAACTCGTCCCATTTTTCATTTGAAACATTGAGAATATTTATAGATATATCTGCACTAAAAAGTCCGTTGTTATCCATACTTAATTTCATATCATAATTACTTTGACTTCCAGCGGGTTCTTCATGGGGATTAAAAACTACTTCTGAACAACCTATTAATAGGAATATAATTAGAACCCAAAGAGAAAATATTTTCTTCAAAATATGTTACCCCTTTCCTATATCGAATATTAAGAACTCAATTTCCTATTACTATTATATTCCATATGTACAATAGAGATTACTTATTGAACTCACCTGCACCGTTAGTTGAAAAAAAATGCACCGAAAGCTTCCTTTGGTACATTTCATAGAGATTCTATTTATATGAAACCTCCATTCAAAACAAGTGAATTGAACAGTCCTCTTTAAAATGATTTCTCACAGCGTCTCAGAACGTTATTTCTAATAAAAACAGCGACAAGCACTGTTAAATCAGTTTTTGTCGCTGTTTGAAATATTACCAAGCTTTGATTTGGGAACATTATTAAGATTCATGTTGCATAAATATTTAATGAAAATAGAGACTCTTGTTCAAGCATTTTAGTGGTTGTGTTCCCATACATCGTAGTCAACTACTTTTAGTTTTTCTATTTCGTGAATACGTGTTAACTCTTCTTTATGTAATTCAACATCTTTCCCCATATATCCGACGCGCATATATTCAAAACATATACCATCCTTATCCATTTTCTGTATGATGTCGAGAAGTTTATTGAGTTCATTTTCTTTATTTGTTTGAGTTAAAGAGTATGGAATATCTATATAAACAGTCCAGCAAGTATGTTGTAAATGTTCAAACACATCTTTATTTTTAGGGAGTGGTTCATAAAAAGTAACGTTCGTTGAAATGGTAGAGGCAAATGGAATATAAGGTTTAATGATAGATTCGCCATAAATAGACCAGTATTCGTAACCATAACCATCATCAAATGTCCCATCGCTAGAACGTTCAACATAAAAAGTAATATCAGTCGTAGCAGCTGTAGCATATGTGTAATAGTTATTTCCGTGCATCCAATCAAAGCGTACGTTTCCAAGTTCAAATTCATCTAAATAACGTTGTTCTAAATAAGTAACCATTTCTCTTTTCATTTCAGCGTGCTTCCACGGTAGACCGTACTCCGCATAGAGCATCAACAAAGCACCTCCACCGAATATAAGAAGTCCTGAACCTATAAAGATTCGTACAAACCAATTCATCAATTTCCTCCTATCTTTTAGAAAACTGATATAGCATTTTCATAACCCCCTATTCAATTGAATAGGGGGTGTTGGTTACCAAAGTGTCATTTGGGAACGTTTATTGATGTAATTATTTTGTTTGCATTATCTAGTCAATACAATAACTTCAGAATTGTCATTCCAATCTATTTTTGCTTCTATCGTTTGTTCTTCTTTAGTAAATTTTTCACACATTACATCTGCATTAATTGGAGGCCCTGTACATTCAGTACCTCCAGACGAAATATTCTTATCTTGATGATTAAATCGTTCTTCTTTGCTTGTTAAATCTAGCCATTCACTTTTTAAGTTATAATCAAATATTTCTGGTGCAGGTTCTTCTCCAATATATTCAAATGAAAAATCAGCCAATGTTCTTTCTTCGCGTATTTCAGTGTCGTACGTCACAATCCAATTATCACTCGATCCATAAAAGTTATATTCTTTTTGTGAACAGGCACTTAGAGTTAACAAGGTAAAAACAGATAGAACACTTAAAATAACATTTAATTTCATTGTTACGCCTCCTAAACAAGCAATATATATCCTAATATTGACATTTATAAATGGTTTTATATAGTTGCTGTTTGAATGAGTTATTTTAATAGTTGGCAATAAAAAAAGTTACCAAAGCGACGTATGGTAACATAATTACAGTCTATTCCTATACCCAAAATCGTATTTGGGAACTTCTCTGTATGTAAGGTGGGAAACCACACAGGGAGTTTTGTATGAGAAAGATACAATCTGAACATACTAGAATTAAGATTACTAGTTTTAATTTAATGGGAGAGTGAAAGATAATGTTATTATCCGAAGCGTGGAAAAAATACCAATAAGATAAAAAAATTGAGGGATATTCAATACTTATATTAAAAACATATTGTTTTCAATACAACCTTTTATTGCGGTTTTTTGGTGATATTGATATGAATGGATTTAGTACAGAAAAATTAAAGGAATACTTACTAAAGTCAGGAAATCACTTAAAGCCTTCTAGTTTAGGGCATAGGATTCGTTGTGTAAAATCACTATTTAGATAGTCACATGAAGAGGGATATATTCTAAAAAATCCTGCAGCTAAATTAAAAGAGCCGAAATTAGGTAAAAGAATTCCTAAATTTCAGTCAGAATTAGAGATTGAACATCTAAGAGAAGCTTGCCAAACAACGATGGAAAAGGCGCTATTTGAGTTCCTATATTCAACCGGCTGTCGTATTGGGGAGGTAGTGAAATTAAATCGTCATGATATTGATTTTCGAACAAATTCAGTCATTGTACAAGGGAAAGGCGATAAAGAAAGAGAAGTATACTTTAATACTCGCTGCTCCTTTTGGTTAAAAAGATATTTAGACGAACGAGATGATGAAGATCCTTGTTTGTTTATTACGGACAGAAAACCTAAAAGGCGGATGAGCATTGATAATTTGAGATATATTATTAAGCGCGTATCAAATCGGGCTGGAATAAAAAAGTGTATACATCCGCATCAGTTACGACATAGCTATGCAACACATGTGATTAATAATGGTGCGCCAATCGATGTCATCCAAAGTTTACTGGGACATGAAAAGAGTGAGACAACAAAGATATATGCTCAGTTAAGCGGAAAAATAAGACAGGATTATGACAGTAAATACTTTTGAAAATGAACTATAAGCAATTTTAGACACGCAATGTATAAAATTGCGTGTCCTTCTGTTAGAGGGCCATTTAATTGAATAACGTCTTTAAAGAAAAACTTTACTGAATACTCCGGAAAGTTTTTTACCTATATTTGAGATAAGAGTCTAATAATTAGGAGGTGTTGTGTTTTGATGAGAACTTTTAAAAAAATTATATTTTTTTCAGTATTTGCTTTGTTGCTATCTTCTTGTAGTAACTCCATATCTCTTAAAGGGTGTCCTGATGCAATAATTGAATGGGTAGATATGCTGATGATTGATGATATTAAATACGAGCGTCATTATCCAGAGCTAGCAAATGGAAATCTCCATATAACGATTGAAAAAGGTAAAGAACTTGGTAAAGTGACATATGAGATGGCCGACAGTGCATGTAGCAATCACAAGATGCAAAATGGTGATGCGGCATATTTAAAAGAAGGAACAATCATTTATGAAATAAAAGGATATCCAACTTCCTTAATAGTTGCTGCAAATGATGTTGTATATGTAGCCAACACAAATAAAAAGGCAAAAACTGCAGGAGAACTTTATCCTATGGATAGGTTGGTGAAGAATATCTATATTCAAAGCACCGAAGATGGCAAGAGAATGCATACATTCTCACAGTCTTCTAAGGATAAGTTCCTTACTGCATTTTATGAATTAAAATTAGAAAATGTACAGTCATTAATAGATATAGGTAAGCTAGAAGGTACTCGTCTATTTTTAGAGATTGAACTTAATAACGGCGTTTCATTTAGGCTACTTTATTGGAGTGATTCCAATACATTTCATAGTGGAGCAATTGGAAACGATAAAATAAAGGAAGTTATTAACGTTGAAGTACCAAATCTAAATAAATAATAACTGTAAATCTAAACATGTTAAGCTAACGGGTGGTTTAGTTTAACAAGACATGCTAATTAGAATATATATGGGAATACTGTTAAGATATTTTATAAGTGATTGAAAACAAGGCGAGGTAGTTATCGAGATTCGAGCGTGATTTTGTGTATAAGGAAGAGCTTTTGCTTGAATTACAATAAGAGTCAATGGCGGGATTGATTTTGAATAAAAGTAAATTAGGTGCAATTTTAGGTGTTTTATCTATAGTTCCTGTGATAGTAAGTATTATTTTTTCTATACAGAAAGAGGACCGAATGCTGATATTTACCTTTTTATTACTATTTTCGGTATTTTATCTATTATAGGTATTATACTTGCTGGTAAATCTTCATGGATTTCTAAAGGACGCATAAGCAAATTGTTAATCGGAATTGTTGGGATAATTGCAAATCTAGCGGTTTTAGTTTTTGCTTTTCTATTATTAGCCATGGGAATCGGCGAAGCCTAATTATTATAAATCGGCATTTTTTCCATTATATGGTCATATTGTTAAATGACATTCTTGTACATTACAACGACTGGATGATGTAGAGGTTAATGATGTCCCTGGACCATTAACCAAGGAAATTCCAATTGGTTGTCCTATTAAGTAAATAATCTTATGCTGCCATGGTAGCATTGTCATCAACCCTTTCAGTGACTGCCAAATTAAAAAAGCTTCTATCTTTTAGTACTTAGAATATAAGATAGAGGCTTTTTTGAAATTCTAGATTATTTTCTGGATGGTTCGGCTTTCATAGGCGAACATCGAAAAAAAATAATGATGTTGTATTTCCATTATCTAAAATTACAGCAAGATGTGGAAAGTCTACATACTCTTTTGATGTTATCTTAAATTAACAGTAATAAAAAATAGTTGGATGGAGGCAAATAAGTAAAAATTAACACTCTGAATCAATTGGATGTTTTTTTATTGGTACGTAAAGATGATAGGAAGAATCAAGCTGATGAACATCTTCAAAAACTTGGATCATTTCAATGCTGGATTCCGCTGCTTCCTGTTTGGAAATCTTTAAAAACCTAGCAAAGTCAGTAGTAAGAACGTCCCCTATGTCGAGGATGTCACCAAAATATTTAAATTTAGCACAAAATATGGTAGGTATATCATCTGTAAAATAATAAGGTTTATTAATCTGGATATCGTATGGAATCCCGAATAAAACATTAAATTGTGTTGAGTTCGGCTGACAATTTGAGTAAATGACATAGCATGGACCATTAATAGATTGATTAATACTATCTAATAGCATTTTCGAATGCGATCGAATTTTCACCTTGTAATTTTCAGTTGCTAAATCAACTGAAAATGCAATCCCGCAAATTCGCATTTCATCGAATTCAGTTAAGGTGAAATCGGTGACTATATCACCATTTATGTTTTTAATCGGTTTCTTTATAACGAAAGGAATAGGCGATTCATTCATTGTCGACAAATTTTCTTTCAATTTGCTAGGAACTATCCCATATTGTCTTTTGAAGGCACGAGTGAAAGACGATGGAGTTCCGAAGTTAAGCCGATATGCAATTTCTGTTAGGGATACTTTTTCGTTTTGAATAAGTTTAATGGACTTATTTAATCTTCTAGAAAGTAAGTAATTATTAAATGAGTAACTAGTCATTGCGGAAAAAAGTCTATGAAAATAGAATTTCGAAATATTGAAGTGATTTGATACAGACTCTAATGATAAAGATTCTTCTATATTATCTTCAAAGTAGACTAATGCATTTTTGATTAAATCATAATGATCCACGATATCACTTCTTTCTTTTTTCATATCAGTTAGTAAACTATATGAATTTTTAAAAAAATAATTCGTTTTAACAAGGAGGATTATGAATGGTAAAAAAATTTAACAAGAAGGAAAATGAATTGAGTATAGCAGGAAGGAATTTTAAAAAAGTTGCAGGATTATTTGCAATTTTGGCAGGAGCTTTATACACAGTGATTCAATTCATCCATCCACCTGAAATTTTAACATCTGTTTCTTCAAGTTCCTGGCAGATCGTTGCCTGTTTAAGCATTCTAATGTCTTTATCCTTTATAATAGGGAATATTGGAGTTTACATGAAGCAAGTTGAAGTAGTAGGATGGAGTGGTTTGATAGGATTTATCATTTTTAATTTGTTTTGGTTAATTTCAATGACTTTTAGTTTCATTGAAGCATTTGTTTATCCGCTGCTTATAAATGAAGCACCTAAGTTTGTAGAGGGTATGTTAGGACTCTTTGGGGAGAATAGATCGGAGATTAATTTGGGGGTTTTTACGATATTGGCCCCTATAGCTGGAATATTATATATGCTTGGTGGCTTACTCCTAGGAATTGCAATGTATCGTGCTAAAGTATTTCCACGCTTCACGGGTATATTACTTTCATTTGCTGCTGTCGTTACTTTAGCTACTGCAATCATTCCTCACCCTTATGATCGAATATTAGCATTACCGATGGGGGCAGTTTTCGTTTGGCTAGGGTATATACTTTGGTTTGACACAAACAGCATATTGAAAACAAATAAAATATAAGTGTTTCCTCATACTGTCGGCACATTCGTTGTTCAACTAACGGGCGTGATTCTTCAATAAGAAGAACGCGTTTTTCCGTTATAGGGCCATATTGTTGAATAACACTTTTGAAGATAAAAAATGTTATTCAATTTGATGCAAATTTATGAACAAGCTCTGCAAGTATAAACGCTGCTACTTCAACAATTTATACCAAATGTATATTAAACTGTATAATCGATCGTTCAAGCGCAAAGGTACAAATGTTGATTTAACAACATTCGTGCCTTTGTGGTGTATGCCCAAACTTTGATTTGGGAATGTTATTTGAATAGATTTTGTATAAATTTAATATTGAGTATTACTGTTATTTGATAAATGCTTCACCTGTGGAGATTATCCCACTATACATAGCTTTCCAACCATCATTACTCTTTTCAGCTCGATATAATTTTAGGGTACCTTTATACAAATGTCCTTCAACTTTTTTCGTGAACTCGATGAACTCTTGTTTTTGTACTTCATAGAAATCGCTATAAAGTAATTCAGTTTTATAAATAGGTAATCCAGAAGGTGTGCGTAGATATTCCTCCGTAGTTAAGTAGGAAACTCCTTTAGAATCTGTAACTGTTAGAGGTTGAAACTCTGTAGAGCTTGCTCTTTTTGAGCTGTTTAAAGAATTAGAAATAGTCGTATCTTGATCTTCTTTTAACTCTCTTTCCTGTGTGACTGCATAAGAATTATTCGTATATGAAAAAATACCACAAACCAATCCTGCTAATAATAAAAATATACTAAATTTCTTTTTCATTGCATCACCTTTCCAATAAATGTATATATCTATAATACACTTAAAATCACCGAATATTCAATTAATAATAAGTCGCATAGTTAAAAAACATCGACGTTTGGTAACCTAATTGAAGTAAAAAGCAGCCAAGAATGTGTAGTAGTCTAGCTGCTGAATCGAACGTTCCCAAGCTTTTATTCGGGAACACTATTTTGAATGTGTTTGTATAACTTAAACTAAAGCATTCCATTAGTTTGAAATTATTGTATATTATCTTTTGGTTCATGACACCCCTTGCACCGTTCATTAGGGAAGAAGCAGGGGATACCATTGTCCGAAGGTAACTTTGGGATTACAAGAAAAGACCAAATTTGATCAGCTGCAGAAATAAGGTTGAACAAGGGGAAAATTAGAAACCACAACCCCCAGGACCTCGTACCATGAAGAATTCTGACTATGAGAAAGGAGATTAAAATGAGTAGTAAATCATTCTCTATACTTAATAATAGCAAGTAACTTCTTCCTATCGGGATGTTGGAGTCAGAACGAGTTAAATGAACTGGCAAGACCATTTAGAACATTTAAAGAATTCTAACGACTGGCCACAATGCTATCAGAGAAAGGATTGAAGTGGTTCTGGTCCCAGCATGGCATATACGTCCATTTTCTTTAATCGTTCAGTTTAGTAAAAAAGTGTTCATTACCTACCCATGAAGCTCATCTCAAGAAAATGAAACATTACTTATTACAAAAGCCCTTTCTAAACAAAAGCGTCTAGAAAGGTCTAGGTTGATGAAAGAAGAGGGAAAATAGTCAATTGGTATACCTACATCATAATGCCCCTAAAATAACGTTTTTATTTCGCGAATACGAAATTTAGGTATAAGTTTGTAAAAATAAAGAGACCAAAAAAATGAGCTCTTGTTGGACTTATCCTCTTAACAAAACTGTCAGCATTCCGTGAATTGTGTTAAGGTTTGTACATTTTTCAACAGACTAAGTTCAATTTCGTCTGATTAGGTAAACTAGTCTATTTAGAGTTGGGTTTTATGTGAAAAGAAGTGGTAGGATGCCTGGGGAAATAAGGAAGAAAATAGAAGATTTTGCGCGTGAAAAGTGGGTTCCTGAAGGAGCTGATTCAGCGCAGCGTGTGTAATGTATCAGCTCCTATAAAATTAAAACATGCTCCCATAAACCTAGCCTTCCCTTTGCTGGAATAAATTCATCCAGCATCTGCATATCCTCAACTACCCAAGCATAACCTCCCACTTTAAAGTTACCCATAAAATAGTCATTTCCTGATACGATTCGACCATCCTCCAGAATGGCCCATGTTTCATTGTTTTCAGTTACTTTCAAACAATCTACAAGTTTGCATACAGCAATGATTTGGCCAGTTGGAAGATTCTCTGGTGTGTATCCGTGTTTACCAAGCAACGATTTTATGGCTATATGGTTAGAGACGTCTTTATCTATTTTTTTACTTGTGTGAATGGCAAGTGGCCCCCGATAATTCGTTCTCCATGACCTAGTTTCATATGTTGCCTCTTTAAGGACAAAAAGGATTGCCCACGGCTGGATCATTGATAAAACCTTCATTCTGACAGCCTCCAACCTTTAGAAGTTTATGTTGATTATAGAGTGTCCCTTTAAAGGAATATTATGAGCAAAAGGCAGAATTATCAGTTCACGGAGATTCAATTTATGAGGCATGAGTCATGATCAGTGATCATTAATATCATATATTAATAAGCGAACTATTTTTGGTGAATTTTATAATTTTATCCAGAATCCATACAACAGGATAAAGGACTTTTTTTCCGAATATTGGTGGGACTATCCTTTATCGCAAGGAGAAGCTAAACGTAAAGCATAAAAATGTAAAAAAGGATTTAGCTTACTCTTTGGCAGTAATTTTATATGACAATGTAGAGCTTCCTGTTCCCATCCCTATAAATAGCAATAACTTTTCCGAAAAGAGATGGAATTAGTCAATATAGAGACATGACTTTCATGTGCTAAGTGAAGTCGTTTTTCAGTGAATCTAGTGTTTTGAAATGAGACCAAACTTAGACCAAGTTTTGTTCATATGCTTCTATATATTAGGATAAAAAAGCGAAAAATTATAATTTCATGCAGATAAGGACATTGCAGACATTTTTCACAATGCTATCCAAAGTAACGCTAAATAATTGGAAAAAATCCTGCGGACAAATTGCGGACAAATCCAAAAAATCAGGCGTAAAGTAGAAAGTCTCTCAAAAAGGAAAAGCCCGTAAACGTTGATATAACAACGTTTACGGGCACTCAAAATGATGGTCTCGACAAGTCTCGAACTTGCGACCCCCACCTTGTCGAGGTGGTGCTCTCCCAACTGAGCTACAAGACCGCGATAAGAAACAGATTAACAATGTTCTTACCTATTATTATAGCATTTTCAAAGGGAGAGGTATATAGTAAAATGTTATATTTTTACTTTTATTTTCAGTGCATACTACATTTTCCTTCGATCAACGTCTTTTCTTCTTATCGTTTATTAATAAAGTTTGTTTTTTATTTATTTTTTCTAGCACGACATGGACGTGGTATTTATTCTCTTCAATTTGAACGACATTTATAACCTTTCCTTTACGGCCTTTTATTTTTAAATCCTCATCTATTTTAGGAATACGTTCTAAACACTGACTTAGGACAGGAGTATTATTTTCCAAATAATGAACAGCAAACAACATGATTAAGCGCTCCTTATAAATTTAATTTAATGTAGAGGCAATTTGTGAAATTTCCAAGATGCATAGAACCTTGAAAAATGTGATTACCCAACTTGGTAGAAATGATTTCCTCATTTCAATAATAGGATATGGTAACGAATGAATTGAGGTGTAGATGGAATGACAAAAAAATGGGGTTTAATGGCTGTTTTTGCATTTGGACTTTATGTGGTCGCAATGTATTTGTATTTTTTCCATGGACAAAATAGTGGAATTCCAGCAGCTCTTCAAGGAACGGCTGCAGATCCAAGCACTTTTCTTACAACACAGGAGTTGTTATTAAGTGAAGAGTTATCGAAAGTGAGAAATTTCCTGTTTTTTATCACAACGCCATTGGAATGGCTGCTTTACTTCGTTATTTTAGTTACGGGAATTTCACGTTTGTTTGAGAAGTGGAGTTCTGAACAATTTAAATGGTCCATTTTTAAAACAGCAATGTATCTGTTCTTTCTGTCCTTGCTATTGTTCATCATCCAGTTCCCACTGGAATATTACCGCTATACGCTTAGTAAAAGTTATGGAATCAGTACGCAAATTTTTTCTTCATGGATGCGTGAAAATATAATTGATTTTTGGCTGGAGTTTGGGATGTCGGTAATCATGGTTGCTGTTCTCTATTGGCTTATCAGAAAAAGTCCGAAAAAATGGTGGCTCTATGCATGGGCTTTAACTGTACCGTTTTCAATCTTCCTAATGTTTATTCAACCAGTCGTCATCGATCCGATCTACAATGATTTTACTCCGTTGACAGATAAGGAGTTGGAGACGAAAATTCTATCTCTCGCTGAACAGGCGGATATCCCATCTGACCATGTATTTGAAGTGAATATGTCGGAGAAAACGAATGCTTTAAATGCGTATGTGACAGGAATCGGTGATAATTCCCGGATAGTGCTGTGGGATACGACATTAAACCGTTTAACACATGATGAAATCCTCTTTATCATGGCACATGAGATGGGCCACTATTTGCTGAAGGATATTTATATTAACATCGCGGTCTACTTATTTATGACACTCATTGGACTATGGCTGATCGCAAAAATCATGCCTTGGATGATAAGCCGTTACGGACCGATCCTTAAAATTAAAGAAATGGGCAATTTGAATTCATTGCCGCTGTTTTTACTAATCTCATCATTTTTACTTTTCTTCTCAAGCCCATTGTCCAATGCTATTTCACGTTATCAGGAAATCCGAGCAGATGAATTTGCTATTGAATTGGTCGAAAACCCTGAATCAGCGGTTTCATCGTTTCAGCAGTTGACGAAAGCGGGTCTTAGTGAAGTAAATCCGCCAGCACTTGTCAAGTGGTTCCGCTACACACATCCGCCAATGTTAGAAAGAATCGATAAAGTTGCCGAAGAAGTTAATGAGGATTAAATAAAAACGTGTATAATTAATTTACAATATATTTAAGCGCTTCTATTTTTTGTACTAAAGTATTGAGCGTTGAAAGGAATTCGACTATGGACAAAAACGAATGGATTGCAATTTTTCACAAAGAACTGCGACAAGAAGCTGTAACTCCAGGATTTAGGAGAGAGGAAACCGAACATGTTATTCGGCACATTTCAAAATTTAACGAAAGTGGATTCATTTTATCTTCTAATGTAAATGAAAAGACTGCTATGGAAGTGATTCGAAATGAGTTAACTTATTTCGGTAACCTTAACCAGAGTTTTGAATGGAAAGTGTACAGCTATGACAAACCTGATAATTTGACTGAAATACTTAAACAAGAAGGATTTACGATTGATGATCCAGAAGCACTCATGGTCATGGAATTACCGGAAAGTCATCCATTCCTTACAAATTCCGATCTGCATGCAGTAAAGGAAATAACGGATGAACAAGGCATCCTGGATGTTATTGCGCTAGAAGAGGCAATCTGGAACGGCTCCCATGCAGACCTTGGGGAAAGACTTTGGAGAGATAAACAAGATAGTCCCGACTCACTATATATTTATGGGGTTTATGAGGATGGCCAGCTTGTAAGTGCTGCTTGGATGTACCTAGAGAATAATTCGTCCTTTGCCAGCTTATGGGGAGGGTCGACGCTTCCGCAATACCGAGGCAATGGTTATTATTCGAAACTATTGGCCGTTCGCGCACAAAAAGCTTATGAGAAGGGATATTCTTTCCTTACAGTTGATGCCAGCCCAATGAGTAAACCTATTCTTGAAAAGTCTGGTTTTAGTTGTCTAGCATACTCATATGGTTGCCAGTCACCTACTATTCCTGTGGCAGATTAAGATAGTACTATTTAATAAAATGAACAGAAAAGGTGACTGGAAAGTGGAGAATAAATCAGCATTAGAAAAACATTTATTTCAACTAGAGAACAAATTGTTGTTACCGGAAATTCGAACATCAAAAGAGGAGCTAACGAACTTACTTTCAGACAATTTTTTTGAATTTGGAAGCTCAGGGAAAGTGCTGTACAAAGATGAAGAGATTAGCGGAGCGACTCTTGGTATCGTACAAATGAAAATGAGTGATTTTGAAATACACTCTTTGTCTGAAGAAATAATTCTGGCAACGTATCGAATCTTTAATGAGCTAAGCAAACAGCATTCATTAAGGAGTTCTATTTGGAAATTAGTCGATGGACATTGGAAAATGCATTTCCATCAAGGAACAAAAATACCAATATAGTTTTCATGCGCTATTCTTTTTAAAGGATTAGCGCTTAATTTTTATCCCGGTTTTGGTGGGTAAAGCATTAAATCTTGAATTCAATAAAGCCTGGTATGAAGGATGATTGAACAATCTTTACCAGCATTTGCAATAGCGAGAATATGATTAGGGGATAGAGAAATGAATATTTCCAAAGTAGTAGAAAACATAGAAGATTTGCTTAAACAAGCTGAAATGATTGGAATCGGTTCAACGAGAAAAGTTTATCGTTTCGATGATATTGTCATAAAAACATTTTTACATCCTATCGGGTATGCCCAAAGTAAAAATGAATATGAAATGTACAGATCATTGGAAATACAGGGGTTAGAGAAACATATTGCGCCAATTCTTTTTTTGAGTGAGAAATATGTCGTTCAGCCTTTTTACGAACAACTCCCTTTACACAATTACTGCTCATACGATATCGATCTTGAAAAGGATCCAAGAATGATGGTAGATTTAAAAACCGCAATCAAAGTTATTGATCAAGAACTCGATGGTTTTGATTATAAAGATAGTGGAAATTACGGCCTAACTGAAGAGGGGCATCTGATTTTAATTGACTATGGAATGACTAAAAAATTATATGAAGAACAATGGGTGCCATTAGCAGAAGCTGGGACGTTACCTCAAATTCGCTTTGAAAAATGCCGTGTTTGTAACATAGAAAAGGAACTTCGGATGTATGGAGAAAACGATACAGATAATCGCTGTGTTTCTTGCGGGAAAGATTATTAATATTTGCTGGATATTTATGTTAATGTTTAAAGTGATGTTGTATGGGAGGAACCTATATTGAATAAAGATCAAGAAACGCCAGAAGCAAGAAGAGAAAGATTAAGACAACAAGAATTAAAGAGAAACCCGGCAGCCATGCAGGGTGGCGGCCTTCAAGATTTAATCGGGGATTTAGGGTGGAAAGGTACAGGAATTCTTTTTCTTATAATAGTAATCGCTATTGTAATTTATTTAGCATTTTTCAACTAAAGGCGCATTCTTATAGGCTAAGGAGTGCGTTTTTATTTTAAAAGTAAGCTAAGGAATCTTATATGAAAGTATTTTAAAGGTGATTCAGATGAAAATCTATTGTTTTTTAGTTTTACTATTTTTTCTGTTATGGATAGGGATTTCACATCAATACCCCGATCCAAGCTGGTGGTCCATTTTTTCATCGAATCGCTCAACGCATACTCCCCTTATGGAGCAGGTGTCTTTAAACAAAGTCGCGTTGATGCTTCTCATTTTTGGTGGAGCAGCTTACTTTTTAAATCTTTTAGGTTTTTAAATAAATGTCGTGTGAGGTAGAAATATGCCAAAAAGATATAAAGTAGGCGTTCTATCGAGATGGAGTGATGGAAATGTTGTATGATGGCGGTGGTATTGGTGTGTTTGCGTTAAACGAGATGAAGGACCAAATATACTTAAACATGCGCTCTCTAAATTAATTGTCGATTATTCCAAAGAACATACAGATTTTCATCTTATTATTTGTAACTCGAATAGAAGCCTCAAAGGTCGAATGTATTTACTTGAGGAACTATTCCCAGCTGAAGCATTTCTCCGCATATTGATTCACTTTGATATATCGGATGGTGTACTCCATTCTAGAGTAAAACATAGTCAAAGAAGTACAAATATATTTAGAGAATCTATTACAAATTTTGAAGAACTGCTTGTTAGGCAACATAAAGAATCTCTAATAGAAGAAATAGTGGATCCAACAGAAAAGGAGGCCGACCATTTATTTGTTATTAGGGATGACAATGATATCGATTTAGTTATGCAGAGTATAATACATATTGCACAAACGAGCTTGTAGGACCAAGCTCGTTTTATTATCGTAAGTATCTTCAAGCAAGATCCAAACTCACCAATTTCAGATTTTCATCAATTTTCAACAATACTCCATCCGTTAATAAAACCTCAACTGGGAACACTTCAGCATTCTTATTTGAGAAGAACCATGTGCGGCCCTCATTTACGAATAAAAGGTAGGATGCATCTTCACGTCTTCCCATAAATGTTAAACCTTCTGCCGATATTCCTTTATGGTCCCGTTCAAAAATCGAAACTTCATGAAATACCGATACTGAATTTAATTTATCCTTTACGACAATACTCATCTCCGACACTTTTTGAAGAGATGAAGCGGTAAACGGTGCTGTACTTTGTTTAGCATCTGAAAGACGGCAAATAAATTCTACAATATTACCTGCAGGGTCCTCAAAGTAAATAGATTTCGCATCAATTCCTTCAAAATAAACTTCATCTTCACCTTGTTCTTTCGATAATGTTACTTTTCCTTTAGTCCATTCTTTCGCTTCTTCAAATTGATTTGAAGGGATATCAAAAGCAAAATGATAGAATGGTTTTTCGTTAAAAGGAGCCTCAATGAAGGTGACAGCCGTTTCCCCGACATTCATTGTAAAACGATCCGGTTCTTCTGAAAGTAGAGGGAATTGCAGCCTAACTAAATAAAATTGTTTTGTTGCATCAAAGTTTGAAGCGTACATCGTAACATGTTTAATAATCATACGTTTTCCTTCTTCCAATATTTTATAAATTTAAATTACCATGTATTCGTCATATACGAATCGTTAAATAGACTGAATTTTTGCTTTGCTCATTTGTAATAGGAATTTTATGTTAAAATATGGATAAAAAACTTGAGCAAGATTTATCAAAAAATTTTTCTCTCCATTCGTTATGATGATTTTGAGGTGAGCAAGTTGTACTACAGTGAAGTAACGCAAAGAGTCATTGCATTTATTGAAAGTAATCTAACAGAAGAAATTCAACTGGATACTTTCCCATCAGTCATTGGATATTCAAAATACCATTTATTGCGCATTTTTAAGCATGAAACTGGTAAGTCAATCGGTGAATATATTCGTGAGCGGCGATTAGCTACCGCTGCAATGCTTCTTCTGCATTCCAATGAAACAATATTAACGATTGCCTTCTTATTTCATTTTCAATCACAGGAAGCATTTACGAGAGCTTTTAAAGAAGTGTACTTTTTGCCACCAGGAAAATATCGAAAGCTTATGCGATCAATACAAATGATGGAGGAGGAAAAAGAAATGAATGAAAGTAAAGAGATAAAAGGATGGAGTTTAAGTGGATCTAACCCTGAATTATATGAAATAACATTAGATTCAGATGTTTTTCATACAGGGACAAAATCAGGATTACTCTATTCAAAAGGTGTATTAAATGAGCAGCACTTTGCTACGATGATGCAGGGTTTTCAAGCGGATGACTATAAGGGGAAACGATTAAAGCTTTCGTGTTTCCTGAAAACGGAGGATGTTTTGAAATGCGGGGCTTGGCTTCGAATTGATAATGCCATGGGAGATACAATTCAATTTGACAATATGGACAATCGATCAATTCACGGAACGTCAAATTGGAATCATTATTCAATCGTGTTGGATGTTCCGGGTGACAGCTCTTCTATTTTCTTCGGAGTTTTACTTATAGGTCAAGGAAAGGTTTGGGCTGATGGCTTCCGATTTGAGGAAGTAACGAAAAAAGTGCCGACAACAAATATGCTTGACGTTGAACATTTGCCAAAACAACCAAGTAATTTAGATTTTAATGAGGAATAAATAAAATAGGGCGCATTTCCAGTTCATTGGATTTGCGTTTTTTTATTTAATAATTCAAAGGCCATATCTGTTCCATTTTAAATATGAGAGTTAACCGAAATCTGTTGCTGAATCGTTAAATATCCAAGCACGCGTATTTTAAATGCCTGCTTTTTTATGAATACAATAAGAATTTTATGTAAACTAAGAAGACAATCAACATGGTAGAGACGGTACTGCAAGACATTATACATAATGCAATGTGCTAGAGAAGATACGCATGTTTAAATAAGGAAGGGTGTTATACACGGCATTTTTTTAGTTTAAAATTTTATATATGATTATTGGCTCCTATGGTAAAATGGAATTGCCAAGTTTTGTTATTCCGAAAATATCATTCGGAAAATAATAGTTAACCAGTTTTTATCTGAAATCATTCAAAATTTGAAGGGGATTAAGATGAAAATGAATATGAATATGTTAAGCGAAAAAGTAAAAGCAGTTATAAACAAAATTGATTTTTCAGGCAATGTTTTAGTGAAACGGAATAATGATTTTATACAGCAATACAGTAACGGTTTTGCAAATTGTACACATAGTATTTTAAATAATGAGGACACGCGATTCGGAATTGCTTCCGGGTGCAAAATCTTTACAGCCGTAGCGATTTGCCAGCTTATAGAGAAGGGGCAGCTTTCATTTGCATCGAAGTTATCCGATATTTTAAACATTCCGTTTCCCCGATTCGATGAGGAAATCACTATCCACCACCTGTTAACCCATACAGCGGGTATCCCTGATTACTTTGACGAAGAAGTAATGGAGGAATTTGCGGATTTATGGGTGAATCAGCCGATGTATTTGATGCGAAACGGCCGTGATTTTTTACCGCTATTCCAGAATGAACCGATGAAGTTGAAAGTAGGCGAGCGCTTCCATTATAATAATGCAGGCTATATACTGCTCGGTCTTGTCGTTGAACTGGTGAGCGGCAAGGGCTTTGACAAGTATGTGATTGAAAATATATTCAAGCGTGCACATATGGAGCAATCAGGATACTTTGAACTGGATGCACTGCCTTCAAATACAGCACTTGGCTATATTGATGAGGAAAACGGTGAATGGAAATCGAATATTTATTCTGTTCCTGTAAAAGGCGGGGCGGACGGCGGAGCTTTTGTCACTGCGGAAGATATGCATCGTTTCTGGCAAGCATTGATGAAGTTTGAACTTTTAAGCGAAACGATGACGAAGCAATTGTTAACGCCATATATAAATACCGATAACGACTACGACCGCTATTACGGCTATGGTGTATGGATAGATAAGAAGGAAGATAGTATCTCAAAATATCATGTGATGGGCTATGACCCCGGCGTGAGCTTCCACTCAGCATATTATCCGGAAAGTGGTTTGATTAGTGTTGTTTGTTCTAATAAAAGTGAAGGCGCTTTTGACGTATTTAAGGAAATTGAAAATATTTAGTATGGAGCCAACTAGCTGAGGCTAGTTGGTTTTTACTTTGGTGTACGGTTTTCTAATATCCAGCTTTGATCTTCTAATAAATCGTGAAAAGTTCTAATATAATACCGAATTTCTAATATAATCGTTCAATGTTCTAATAACCCATTAAAATGTTCAAATAGCCTCAATAGATGTTCTAATATCACTCTCAGATTTTCTAATAACTACAGCTATTGTTCTAATAAAAACATAACACCATCAAATTACCCTCAATATTGCCGGGGAATTCAATCGAAGTCGTACTCCACAACTGAGTTTTCCAATATCTATTCGAAATGTTCTAATAAACTGTTCAACTCTTCTAATAACAGTCGCCAATGTTCTAATAAAAACCATAACATCTTCAGCAGACCCTAATATTTCCCGGAAACTAACTTAAAAATCGTACCCTACACCAGAATTTTCAAATACGCTTCCGAATTCTGCGGAAGATTTCGCAAAACTATAACCCCTCCAGCCAAAAAAGCGCCCGCACTTTCCATGCGAGCACTTTCTATATCAAATGTCTACCACTGCTTCATCCTCAACCTTTTCCCGATCCGCCTTCAATGCTATATAAACCATCATCACCAAAATCAGCGAAGTTCCGAGCCACTGAAATCCGCCGAACGGTTCTTTCAACCATAAAACTGTTGCCAGCACGGCAGTCATCGGTTCAATATTGCCAAGCAGACTCGTTTCTTTGGCAGTAAGAGTTTGAAGACTTTCGATGTAAAACCAGAATGCCAGCATTGTACCGAAAATAATAACAACGACCAGATAAAAGACAGTTGCACCTGTCCATACTGAAACATCCACATCCCATGGCGGCTGCACAAAACTCATTGTCAATCCGGCTAGGAACATTGCCCAGCCGACAACGACAAGTGAGTCGAAGCGTTTTAATAAGGGAATGACATAGAGCGTATAAAATGCAAGAGTCACCCCGGACAATACCCCCCAAATAATTGCAGGGAGCGGTACGGCAAACGCGGAAAGTGAACCGTTTGTTAATAAAAAGAAGCTTCCGCAAAGAGCTAGCACAATTGTGACCGCATCTTTTTTCGTGAATCTGGACAAACCACGCACCGTCAACCAAATAATAATCATAACGGGTGCCAAGTATTGCAATAATGTTGCGACCGCTGCATTGCCTTCTTTAATGGAAGCCATATATGTATACTGAACCCCAAGCATTCCAATAATCGCGAAAACGAGTAAGCGGAATGCATCCCGTTTCTCCCGCCAAATCTTGAAAATTTGCCCTCGATCTTTAAATATTGCCTGGGCAATTAAAAGAAGGATACCGGCAATGACAAGGCGTGTTGACACAAGCCAGTTCACTTCAATGCCAAGAGAAAACAGTTGTTGTGCCATCGTTCCGCCGATACCCCAGAAAAAACTGCCACTCACAACTAATAAAAAGCCAATCATTCGTTTGTTTTTCATGCCAAACCCTCACATTATATATAATTACTTTATTGTAACGAATTATTATTTGAATTACTATATCGCTATTTGGATGATTGTATTTCAATGTTTTAAAACCTAACTGCTATTTTAATATAATAAAAAAACCGCAATGTCCCTTTCTTTGTACACTTAAGGACATATAGATAGAAAAAGGAGGTGTAAAACGATGCTAACAATTAGTGCAGGTCATTACGGAAAGAGGACAGGCGCCTCAGGTTACATGGATGAAGGTGAAGAGACGGTCTCGCTTGTGCAGGGGCTCGGGAAAAAATTGCAGCAAAAAGGTGTTCAGGTCAACGTAATTATTGATAAGCAATCTAAAAACCAGCAGCAAAATTTGGCGTATTTAGTGAAGCAGCATAACGCAACTCAACGGGAACTTGATGTCAGCATTCATTTTAATTCTGCACCAACACAGCAAAAAGAAGGAATCGGAACAGAAGTGCTGTATGTGAATCCTTCTATTTCATCATTTGCGCAAAAGATGAGCAGCGAAATTGCGAAAGCAGGGAAGTTAAAAGATCGCGGGGCAAAACAGCGTACGAACTTGGTGTTTTTAAATGGCACAACGAAAAAGGCCATCATCATAGAAGTATGTTTTGTCAATTCAGAGCAAGATGTAAAGCTATACCGGTCAAATAAAAATCAAATAATTGAAGCGATTGCCGAGACATTAATAAGTTATTTTCCAAATACGGTAACACCAACGCCGGCAGCACCAGTAAAACCGACACCAGACCCGCAAACGATTACGAGCAAGGCATTACAACAAAAGGTGGAAACAATTTTCAACGATAAAGAAGCTGTTCGTAAACAACTTAAACAAGGTGTTCAAATGGGAGCGTTTCAGCCACTATGGTTGGAAAACTTCGATCGTGGCAAATTAACGTTATACGATTATATTGCGCTAACAACATTGCAATTTAAAAAAAATAACTCGAATATGTAACCTTTTTTCCTTTAAATCGACTAATGTAGTGAAATTACCGAAAGGATGGAACTATATGAAAAAAATTGTACCTTTAGCATTATCTGTACTGTTACTCGGAACTGTTACTGCTTACGCTGATCAGTCAACAACAGAAGGGACTGAAGAAGTGGAAAAAGCAGGAACATTTATCCAACACCGCGGGAATATTACTGCAGTCGAACAGAGGGAAAATGCCAAATTATTTACGGCAGAACTAGATGACAATGTGTTCAATTTCTATGTAGATGACAAAACACTTGTTTTTGATGAACATGGCGATAAAGTTGAACTGAAAATTGGTGATACGATTTCACTTTCAATTTACGCGGATCAGCCAATGATTTTAATTTATCCGCCGCAATATGCACCACCTGTAGTTATTGTGGAAAAAGATGATACTGCCAACTCAGTAAAGGTGGCACAGTTTGACGAAAACTTCTTAAGTGATGATGGAAAATTGAAGCTGAATTTAAATGAGGAATCGGTCATTTTTAATGCAAAAGGCGAAAAAGTGTCTGCTAAGGAATTGAAAAACTTCAGCGCAATTGTATTTTACGGACCAACAACAAAGAGTATTCCAGCACAGACAGCACCAGAAAAAATCATCGTATTCCCAAAACTTGAAGAAGAAGTAGAAATCCCTGAAATTGCACCAAAAATACAGGAAATAATTGGTGAAGATTATAAAGAAGTCGATGGCAAAATCATGGTACCGTTACGCATTGTCGCTGAAGAACTTGGCTTTAAAGTCGCTTCGACAGGAAATGGCGCGGTCATCTCAAGAGATGCATTATCTTACACAATTACACGTGGTGAGAAAACATATGGCCATAATCGTGCACTTAAACATTTTGACGTTGCACCAGCGTTACTGGAAGAAAACAAAACATATATAGAGTATGATTTTGTTAAAGAATTACTGCACTAAAATTAAATATTTGGCAGGGGCTAAAATTCATATATTTGTGAATTTTAGTCTTTTTTAATATAAAAAGGTGCTTTGAAAAAATCAAAGCACCAAGTTTTAATGGATAGAGCGAGGCTGTTTCTTTATTAATATTACAAATAAACTTGCCATTACACAGCAGACACCGGCCATGAAAAATGCCCAAGTATAAGTATTAAAATAGGAATATAACATCCCCCCACCATATGCGGCAGATGCAGCACCTACTTGGTGAGATGCAAAAATCCACCCGTAAATAATCGCACTTTTATGTACTCCAAATATTTGTCTTGAAAGATTGATGGTCGGCGGTACAGTTGCCACCCAATCCAATCCGTAAAATACAGAAAAAACAAGGATCCAAGTCAGATTGCCTTCCATTAGAGCAAAAGGCAGCAAGACAAGAGAAGCGCCTCTAAACAAGTAATACCAAAACAGAAGCCAGCGATTATCAATACGATCGGACAGCCAACCGGAAAGAGTCGTTCCTACCATATTGAAAACGCCCATAAATGAGAGCAAGGAAGCCGCAGTAACAATAGGTATACCGAAGCTAATACAGTATGAAATAAAATGAGTCCCGACAAGTCCGTTTGTTGAGAAGCCGCAAAAAAAGAAACTTCCTGCCAATAACCAAAATTCTTTAGCACGTATAGCTTCGGCCAACCCTTTAAATGCCAGAACAATGGGATTGCCTTTTGTTTGAACATCCGCGACCGCTACATTCTCTGTCTGTCCATATGGAAGGATGCCGATTTCTTTTGGTGTGTTTCTCATAAATAAAAAGATGAGGAAAAACATCACAGCGCTAATCACAATAATTAAACCGATTGCCCATCGCCACGAGTGATTTTCGATAATAGTGGCTAATACAGGGAGGAGTATTAACTGACCCATTGCAGTACTTGCAGTTAAAATCCCTGTAGCAAGCCCTCTTTTTTCTTTAAACCAGTGATTCGCTACATATGGACTTAAAACCGTTAAAAACAGGCTGGAGCCAAGCCCGATAATCACTCCCCAAATAATAATCAGTTGCCAGGATTGATTCATCAGGAAAATTAATAGAAGACCGATCAGAAGCGTCCCCATTGAAGCGAGCATCATCTTCTTTAATCCGAATTTTTGAAGTAATGCTGCCATGAATGGTCCTGCAAATCCATAGAAAAACAAGCTGATTCCAAAGGCTAGGGAAATCACTTGACGATCCCAGCCGAACTCTTGTTCAAAAGGAGTTAAGAAAACCCCGGATGATGCCATCGCAATCCCGGCGGCAATAATGGAGCAGAATGATATAGCAAGAATAATCCAGCTATAGTGAATTTTTTTCAACTGAACACCGCCTTTATTTACTATATTTTAATTTTAAATAGAAATGTATTATATGTAAAATTGTATTTTCAGATTGTTTTGAAATTTATTGCTATCAAAAGATTCATCCTATGTTTTTATAAATATATTTCTTGGTTTGATTGCATATGTTAGGTAACAATACTAGCAAGGATGTGTTTGCATTTATGGACAAGGCACTCATTATTATCATTGCTTTAAGAATTATGTCTGGAAGTATAGAGTTAACAGCTGCTGCTTTAATGTTTAAATTCAATGATTTAGAAAAAGCCTTTTATATTAATACGCTACTTGCCCTGGTCGGTCCGGTTGTCTTAATTGTGACAACAGCACTAGCATTGCTTGGTCTGGCAGAAAAAATTTCGCTGACACGAATAATTTGCCTTTTCTGCGGAATTTCCCTGATTCTGTTTAGTTTAAAATCTGCATGAAATTACGATAAAAATGGACCTATGCAGCTTTTACTTGCTGTTAGGTCCATATTTTTTATGCTGATTCTTTTGATTTTCCGATTTCATCTACTTTAATGAACTTCAAGACAAATAATAAAAGAATTAATCCTAATATACCTGCAGTGATATAGCTAGTATTGAGATGATTTTTCATGACGAGTGACATAATAGGCGGACCTGCTGCAACACCGATAAATCTGGCAGAGCTATAGAATGAAGAAACAGTACCGCGTAATTCTTTTCTTATATTATCTGTAATAATGGTGTCTAAGGCAGGCAGTAATGCGCCAATGGCTATTCCCACGATACTTGTTACAATTAATAAGAGGATTAGTTTTTTGCTTGTAAATCCAACGAAGGCAATGCTGATAGACATTGCAATCAGGGAAGCCACAATAATTTTCTTCATTCTAGATAAATCGCCTTTAATTTTCCGACCGGAAATATAAGAGGAGATGCATAGAAGTAAAAGGGGGATGGCCAGTACAAAACCTTTCTTTATCCCTGTAATATCATGAACTTTTTCCAGGTTTTCTGATAAGAAAAATAACATACTGAATAATATGAGCATTACAAGGACCCCGTTAAGGAATACCGTATACAACCATTTTCCTTCATCCTTGAAAACTTCTTTCGTATTACGTATAAATTCCTTAAACTTCAAAGGTTCATCCTTATCTTTAGGTACTTTTACAAAGAAGAATATAAGAGCAATGGAAATTAGACTTAGTGCAGATATAGAAAAGAACGGAAGGAACCATAATATAGCAGCAAAGACTGAACCTAAAATTGGACTCAAAACCTTGCCGAACGTATTGGACGTTTCAATGATGCCTAAAGTAGAACTGATTTTCTCATCGTCGTCTTGATACAGGTCACCTACAAGAGGTAGAACGATTGGCATCGCTCCGGCAGCACCAATACCTTGGATGATTCTGCCTATAATAATCATTGTATAAGGATCATCCATTTTCCATGAAGCGAATCCTGCGATTAGCCCGCCGATTAAAGCTAAGATCAGACTTGGTAATATTACGATTTTCCTGCCAAAGCGATCAGATAGATAGCCTGCTACTGGAATAAGAAAAATTGCTGCGACTGAATAGCTAGTAATGATCATGCTCGATTGAAATGATGTAATACCGACTTTGTCTTCTAATATTGGGAGCACTGGAATAAGCATTGAATTTCCTAAAGTCATGATGAGAGGAATAGAAGTCAGACTTACAATACACCATATACTTACATGTCCCTTATTTTTATCCATTACCACACCTCGAATAATTATATATTTATTTAGGTATGGTTTCCTTATGTGTTCATTTTATACTCAAAGCTACAACAATTAAAATAACAAATGAAAAGCCTGTTTTCCAAAGTAGATTCCGAATCCAATCATAAATATGGATGAAAAAACGGTTACAGTTTTCAATAGCTTAATTGATAATAATTTGCGGGCGACACTGGACAAAAATGAATATAGAAAATCCACTAAAATAATGCCGAACAATATGGCGCTACTAATTATTATGATGTCAATTCCTGTAGCGATACCCGCTGTTTTTGCGAGGATAGAGCCATAAATTCCTAGCCAAAAAAGGATTGTTATTGGGTTCAACAAAGACATTAATATTCCAGCTAATAACGAATGTCTTAACCTTACAATCCGTCCGGTTTTTGAATTCATTTCAATTTTATGTAGCGTTAGTAAGCTTTCTATCCCTGTGTACAAAAGAACGAAGCAACCAAAAGACCAAAGTATTGTTTGTAAAAGTATAGAATCAATAAATTTTCCAACTCCAAAATAAACGACGAACATATAGACAATGTCAGTGGTCAATGCACCAAGACTGAAAAACCAGGCATGAAAAAACCCGTTCTTTAAACCTGTATTTAAAAGGACGTTCTTAACAGGTCCAAATGTAGCGGCCATAGTTATGCCTAAAAAAATATAGGTAAATATTGAATTCATAAATTGTCCTCCATTAATTACATATTTGTGCATTTTATTCGGTGGTTAGGTTTTTTAGGACTAGTAATAGGCTGAGCTGAATATTTATTTTGGGGAATTTTATTCTTTTTAATTAAGGGGGGAGGATGCTTAGTCGTTTAATTAGATTTATATTCAATACATAGATTATTAATTGGATTTATTGTTATAATTTTAAAGTAATGATGATTTACACAAAATTAAATTTATAGGGAGGCAATCATTATGCAAATAGATAAAAATATGCAGGAAATGTTTTCGAACTTCATTTTACAAAGAGTAAAAGAGGACAAGATGGAGGAAGCAAAAGCTTTACTTGCTGAAAATTTTAAAAAGCAGGATGAAGGTACATTTACTAAAGAGGACGTTGAACAGTTTGTTCCAAAAATGATGGAATATTTAAAGCCGGAAAAAATTGAAGAGATTCGTACAATTGCAAAACAATTTTCTATTAAATTCTAATAAATAAAGAGAATTCACAAAAAATTTATAGACTCAAAAAGAATCCATTTGTCCGAAATATTACGGACAGGATTCTTTTTTTGTCAGTCAAAAAAACACCGACAATTCGCTCTATTACAACAATGTTAAATAGGCTATTTACCCTTTACTTCCACTTTACAAACCTGATTTATTGTGTAGTGTAATCTTTTTGTAATTAGAATGTAACAAGATTTTGACATTAAATATGGATTTACCTCTATTTTTTTCCGGTTTTGTACTATACAATGAGGGGGACAGCTTATGAAAGGATAGGGAACAATGAATCAAAAACTGATTACATTGGTTGTTGCAATCTTCCTCGTTTGTACACTAGCTGTTACACCGACATCAGCTAAAGTAGTATTTGCAGATGTTGCGACAACCGATGCCACTTATGATGAGATCCAGTATTTAATTAGCCTTGGGGCGATTAAAGGATATCAGGAAAATGGCAAAACGTACTACAAACCCAACATGAGTGTGACGCGTGCACAAGCTGCGAAAATGGCAGTTATTGCTGCAGGTAAAAGTCCACTAAAAGTAACTAATTCCTCGTACACTGATGTTAAAGTCGGGACAGAACAATCGACATACATCGAACGTGCACGTCAATTAGGATTATTTACTAAAACATCAGGGAAATTTTCTCCTAATGCCACTTTGTCTCGTGAAGAAATGAGTCACGTGTTATCTATCGCATTTAATTTAAATGTAAGTGACTATAAAGATTTACCGGTGTACTTCCCAGATGTATCGAGTTCGAATACATATGCTCCGTATATTAAAGCAATCTACTATAATGGGATTACAAAAGGTAGTGATGGCAAATATATGCCAAAGGGCTCGGTTACACGAGCACAGTTTGCATCATTTATTGCGCGAGCAAAAAGCGATGAATTCCGACTAGCCTTACCCGAACACCTTGATTCAGTTGATACGACACAAGTAATTGGTCTTGTATCAGTAACAACAGATGGCTTAAATGTTCGTACAAAGCCGACAACATCAAGTGCAGTGATTGGCAGAGTAAATACGGGTGGTAAGTTATCGGTGTATGCTGTGGAAGGTAATTGGTTAAAAGTTTCTTATCAAGGATATTACGGTTATATCAGTAAATCATATGCCAAATTCCTTGAACAAGATGGCAGTGCCATTGGACCATCAATTAAAGCTGTCAAGACAAATACAATTATAAATCTGTATTACAAACCGACATCGTCATCGAAAAAAATTAAACAAATTTCAGCCGGGTCAACATTGTCAGTCTATAAAGAAATTGACGGATATTATTTAACAACAGTAGGTGGAATTCCAGGCTATATTGTAAAAAATAGCACAACGGATGTAGGAGGTTCAAATGTGAATCCGCCACCATCGGAAACGGATTCGGACAACAACAATCCTGTTGTAACATCCGGCACAACGGGTAAAGTAACGGTTGCGAGTTTAAACATGCGTAAATCGGCATCAGGATCATCAGCGACAATTAAAAAGCTATCAAAAGGAACAGTAATTGCGGTACATTCCATTAATGGCTATTGGGCAAAAGTAACAGCGGGCAAAGATACAGGCTATGTGCACAAATCGTACATTAAACTAGTGAACGAAAAAGGCAGTCCTATTAAAGACCGTATTATTATTTTAGACCCAGGGCACGGTGGTAAAGATCCGGGTGCTGTTAACTCTGGTAGTACTGAAAAAGCGATCGTTTTAAAAGTTGGCAATCTTGTCAAACAAAAACTTGAAGCGAACGGCGCAACTGTATATACTACACGTTCAGGAGATACGTATCCATCCCTTCAGGACCGCGTGAAGTTTACGAATGACAAGTTCGGTGAAGTTTATGTAAGCATTCACGTAAATTCGGCGACATCTACAAGTGCAAAAGGTACTGAAACGTACTACAGCATTACAACAGGTGACCAGTATGAAGAGGATAAAAAGCTTGCGACGTATATCAATAATGAAATCGTCAAAAATGCGGATATGAAAAACCGTGGAGTAAAAGAAGCACAGTATTATGTGACTCGCAATATGATCATTCCTTCTGTATTAGTAGAACTTGGGTTTATCTCAAATGCAGAAGACCGTAAAAAATTAATCAATGACAAGTATGTAGAAATCTATGCACAATCTATTTATAACGGGATTGTTGATTACTACAGAAAATAAAATATGCTGTTCAATAGCTTAGTTCTTTTTAAAGAACTAAGCTATTTTTTATTTCAAATTGTATTGAAGTATATTAAAGGTTTACAAGAAAAATATGGTAAAATTTATTAACGTTAACTTTTATATAATGGGGGATGAAATGAAGCAGTCAATAAAAATAGTCTTATTAATTGGATTTGTTTTAGGTGTTTATTATTTGTGGAATCAATATGAAATGTATCAGTTATCAAAAGAGTTGAATGAAGTGAGTTTTGTGGATAGCAGAGATTTAACAAAGGTCACAGTTGCTAAATATCCATCTAATGATTCTTCTGTTTCTTATAATATGGATGAAGTAAAAGAGCTTTACCGCCTGCTCGAAACGATGCCAACCGAGTCGGTACGTAAAGGAAAAGAAACAACTTCTAACTATCAAATTAAATTCTCTGATCAAGCACTTATGAAGTCGATCACTTATACGATTTACGACAATGATATTGTAAACAGGGAACAAGATGCAGGAGTCATGACAAGCGGCTATCTAAAATTGAAAGAACCATTTGATCGTACATTGCTGGAAGAATGGATAAAAAAATATGAATAGAGCGGTGATGTAAATGACGTTCAAAATGATAAAAAAAGAGTTCAAGTTGGTTGGCTTAAAGGGTAGTGGGGAGTTTCAAAACTTTGGAAGTGAAGTACCATTGCTTGCAAAACGGTTATTAAGCCGTTCTGATGAGATCGACTACCAGATTGAAAGTGAAATCGCATTGTTTGAACCTAAAAAGAGTGCCGACCATACGACAGGCAATTTCTATGTAGGACTTATCGTTCGCGAGAGAGTGAAGAGAATCCCGACAGGAATGGATTATTTAGAGACGAATAACCATTATATCACGACAAGAGGGAACATAATGGAGTTGGATAAACTTCATGAAAATTTGCTGAATTGGGGAACAGCGCAAGGTTATAAAAGAGATCTTGATTCTTATATTATTGAAACTTATCACCCTGTCAGCGAAGGGGAAGAAGTAGAAATCTATTTACCAATCATTGCGTAGAATTTAAAAGGGAGAAGAAAAATGGGCGATAAATTAGTGAGAGTCGGAACAACTTACATCCCGGTAACGGATGTGGATCAATCTGCTGAATGGTATGTGAAGAACTTGGAAGCGGTTTTAAGTTACAAAGACACGGATAAAGCTATATTAAACTTTGCAAATCAAAGTTTTTTTCTAGTGAAGTCGAATGAAAATGAAAGTGCCAATTTTAAAGATAAGTTTGGAAACGAACGTTTTTCAATAACATTTGAAGTTGATGGATTAAACTCTTTAACAGTATTGTATAAAGAATTACAGCAAAGCGGTGTAAAAGTCGGTGAGATTGAAGATCGCGGACATGCTGGAAGAAATTTTGTTTTTTATGATTTGGATGAAAATTTATTCGATGTGTGGAGCGAACTGAGCCCTGCATATAAAGATAAATGATAATAACTTCTTTACAGAACTTAGTATGGATAAATTCCTTACTAAGTTTTTTATGTAATAATGAATCTTTTCTTGTTCTGTTCCGTACATAAACATAGTGGCGAATGAAATTGTTTAGTATTTTTATAAGCAGTACTTATTACATAATTTTTTACTTATTTTATAATTGCAAAAATTGCTATATAATGGAATTTGCTGATTCTTATAAACAGGAGGTACGCACATGGTGTTACAACTGAAAGATGTGACGAAACGTTACCGTGATTTCGTTGCAGTAAATCGATTGAACTTCACAATTGAAAAAGGCGAAATATTCGGCTTAATCGGGCAAAATGGTGCAGGTAAAACGACTACATTCCGAATGATTCTGGATTTACAGGATACAACAGAAGGTACCATTACGTGGGATGGGCAGCCGATTAAATCGGTAAGCCGTGATTTTTTAGGTTATTTACCGGAGGAGCGCGGTATTTTCCCGCAAATGAAAGTGGAAGAGCAGCTTTACTTTTTCGGTGAGCTGCATGGAATGGATAAAAACGAGCTGAAAAAAGATATAGACTTTTGGATCGAGCGTTTTGATCTGGAAGAAAAACGACATGTGAAAGCCGAAACTTTATCAAAAGGGAATAAACAAAAGATCCAATTAATCGCCAGCTTTATTCACAAACCGGCATTTTTAATTCTTGATGAACCGTTTAGCGGACTTGATCCGGTAAACATGGAACTGCTTAAAAATGCAATTCTGTACTTGCGCGACCAAGGAATGACGATTTTATTCTCGAGTCACCAAATGGATAATGTTGAGGAGCTTTGTGATCACTTATGTTTACTAAAGCGCGGTGAATCCCTGTTTTCAGGCTCGCTGCTTGATCTGAAAAAGCAATACGGTAAAACGAAACTGACGGTACGTACCGATAAATCTTTTGAAGAATTAAGTAATTATCCAGGTGTGAATCATGTCAAGATGGAACGGGATTCACAGGCAGTACTGACACTTGAGGATGAAAGATATGCACATGAAATTTTTGAACTGCTTTCAAACGGCAATTACATCGAAAAATTCAGTTTAGATTATTTATCGCTGCATGAAATTTTCAAAGAGAAAGTGGGTGCCGGCCTTGTCTAAATTTAAAGTGCTCATAAAAAAATTATATAAACAAAAAATTACATCGAAGTCCTTTATTTTAACAACATTGCTTTATTTAGTAGTGCTAAGCGGTTTTATGTTCTGGTCTGAAATCAAAGACCTCATTTTCTCGGGTGATGCCGATACAATTGCTGTTGTAAATGATACTGATTTTGATATCTCGCAAGTGCTGCAGGATACAGATGATGTGGAATATGAATATGTTGAATCAGGAGATATCGCGGATAAATTGAAGGATGGAGACTATTATGCGGCCTTTACCTTATCAGATGCAGATGGCAAACTAGCGGCAAAAATTGAATCATATGATCCGCTTCCGCTGAATGACCAGCAAGATTTTCAAAGTGCGCTAAGTCAAGCAAGTCAGCTGTATGCGATGAGTCAAATGGAATTATCACCAGAGCAGCAGCAGCTACTATTGTCGTCAGAACCTGTCATTACGTTAAATTCATTGAATGAATCTGCGGATGACGGTAAATCTGCTGAAGAAAAAATGGCTGGCGTTTGGGTGTCGTATGCGATTGGAATTATCATTTATGTTTTTGTCGCATCGTATTTATCAATGATTACAACAGATGTTGCTTCGGAAAAAGGGTCACGTGCACTGGAAATGTTATTAGTGAGCGTGAAGCCTGAAGTTCATTTCCGTTCAAAAATTGTCGGTGTATTTTTAGTCGCTCTTACACAATTCGTCATTCTATTCGGCGGCCTCTTATTATTGCTTCGCTTTTCAGATGGCGGAAACAAATGGTCAATTGTAACGGATCTGCTTAATTCACTATCGATCAGTTACTTCCTGTATATAATCGGTTTCTTATTCTTAACGATTTTCATGTATTTAATTATCGGCGCATTATTCGGTTCCCTAGTGTCAAAAGTTGAAGAGGCAGGGCAAGTAATGATGCCGGCAATGATGCTGACACTCGTTGGTTTCTACGTTATGCTGACTGGTATGGGGAATCCTGATACAATGCTGATCAAAGTTTTCTCGTATATTCCATTTACTTCAGGAATGGTTATGCCGATGCGTTTAGGTGCAACAGATATGAATGCCACTGAACCAATCATTAGCTTCGTTATTTTAGTAGGAACAGTATTGACACTATACTTCCTGAGTCTGTCATTCTATAAACGAAGTGTACTGACATATTCATCAGGCGGTATTATTGAAAAAATGAAAACCGTATTTAAAGTAACAACGTAACTTTTAAATAATATAAGCTCCCCATTTATATGGACAGAAAATCTGTTCATTTTAAAGGGGAGTTTTTTTTTGCCTATCTAATAAATAGGACTAGTAAAAGAATGAGTAGCACCGATGTAATAGCGGAAAACAGGTATTAGTGTTCCGGCAACTCCCCACTAATGGAATGGGATTTTTGGTAGGGTTCTTATTACCTAATCGTCACTCCAATTTATAGGCGGTATTTCTGTAAAATAGGCGCTTTTTTTACATTATAAAAAAGGATTATTAAAGAAAGTGTCGAATGTAGGTATAAAGAAGGAGGTAATAATATGCATGAGAATAACGTTGAATATATGAAGGTAAATTTATTTATGACTTATGATGAAATATCAGAATATATATTGGTGATTTTTGACAAGCATGAATTAACTGTCAAGGTATTATACTACAAAGGAAAAGATGACGAGATCACTACCATAGATGTAGAGAAATTTGATGTTGTAGAGAGTTTTACGGCTTCAAATATAGAAGATGCGGAGCTCAAGTATTCTGTGTGGAATAATGTAAATGTGGCTGTTCCAATGATTTCAGAGTACATAAAATCGAAATTACTAATCAAAACTGATTAGGGGGTAAATCCCGAACTGGATAAATTTCATGAAACAAGTAGTTTCAATTAGTATGGGTTAAGTGGCTCGTACTTTTTGTTGTTGAATATACCTTCAATTATTGTAATCCCTCATCTAAACTTTAACTTAAATCATAGATATACACTTTATTAATTAACTTTAAATAAAAAATGGTTGACGTAAAAATGCTATTACTTTATATTTACGTTAACCTTAAAATTAAATAGGTTAACACAAGTGGGGGGATACTAATGAATTGGGTTCAATTAGCTGAAGAAGTACTCGAAGGAAAAATACTTACACATGAAGAAGCATTAGCCATTGTACATGCATCAGACGATGAACTGCTGCTATTAATGCAAGGGGCATTCATCATTCGGAAACACTATTACGGTAAGAAGGTAAAATTAAATATGATTATGAATGCTAAAAGTGGCTACTGTCCTGAAAACTGCGGCTATTGCTCACAATCATCAATTTCTACTGCACCAATTGAAAAATACCCATTTATAACAAAGGATGAAATTATTGCTGGAGCTAAAAAAGCGTTCGAAAATCAAATTGGAACGTTTTGTATTGTTGCAAGTGGACGCGGACCTACACGTAAAGATGTAAAGGTTGTAAGTGAAGCGGTTCAGGAAATTAAAGAAAAATACGGATTAAAAGTATGCGCTTGTTTAGGGCTGCTAAAAGATGAACAGGCAGAACAATTAAAAACAGCTGGAGTCGACCGCTATAATCATAATTTGAATACATCCGAAAAGCATCACGATTATATTACAACTTCACATACATATAAAGATCGGGTCAATACAGTTGAAATTGCTAAAAAACATGGGATGTCACCTTGTTCGGGGGCTATTATTGGAATGCGTGAAACGAAACAGGATGTTGTCGATATTGCCTATGCACTTCATGCGCTGGATGCAGACTCCATTCCAATCAACTTTTTAAATGCAATCGACGGTACTAAACTAGAAGGTACAAAGGAGCTAGATCCCCGCTATTGCTTAAAAGTACTCGCATTATTCCGCTACATTAATCCAACTAAGGAAATACGAATTGCAGGAGGACGTGAAATCAACTTAGGCTCTTTACAGCCACTTGGCTTGTATGCTGCAAATAGTATTTTTGTAGGTGATTATTTAACAACAGTAGGGCAAGAGGAAAATGCGGATTATGCATTAATCAGAGATCTAGGCTTTGAAATTGAAATCAACGAGAAGCAAGCAGCACTTCAAATATAGTTTCTATATGAGAGTTCATCCAACCTGATTAAATATAAAAAGCGATACTAGTAAGCGTCCACTCAACATGCGAGTAGCTATTCGCAAGCATTCGTAGTAAACTTATATTGTACGGAGAGATTTGTATTTAAAACAAGTCTCTCTTTTTTATGAACGAAAAACAGTAGTAAGGATGAAAGCATGAGAAAAAAAACAGAACTACAAGTAGAAAGTAAAGCGATTAAGGATTTAACGAATGGCAATCCATTAATTTTAAAAGATACAGTTGTTATGCCGGAAGTATCGATTGAAGAAGGTAGTCTTCTTCATTTAGTTGATAAAAGCGGAGGCTATATTGCAACTGGCTATTACGGTATTCAAAATAAGGGGATCGGCTGGGTTCTGACTCGTAAAGAAAAAGAGCAGATTGATGTGAAGTTCTTTACGAAAAAAATCCGTGAAGCTGCTGAAAAACGTGCAGACTTTTTTGCCTCTGAAGATACAACTGCTTTCCGTGTGTTTAATGGTGAGGGTGACGGCATTGGTGGTCTGACAATTGATTTCTTTAACGGCTTTTACATGGTGAGCTGGTACAGTGAAGGGATATATTCATTCCGTAATGACATCTATGAAGCATTGGACGCTGCAGTGAATACACGCGGAATTTATGAAAAATTGCGCTTTGATACAAACGGTCAATATATCGATCAGGATGATTATGTATCCGGTGAAAAAGGCGAATTCCCGCTGATCGTTCAGGAAAACGGTATGAATTTTGCGGTTGATCTGAATGATGGGGCAATGACAGGGATTTTCCTGGATCAGCGTAATGTGCGTAAAGCATTACGTGACCGCTATTCAACAGATAAGACGGTACTAAATACATTCTCGTACACTGGTGCGTTTTCGGTTGCGGCAGCTTTAGGCGGTGCATCTGGTACGACTAGTGTAGATCTGGCAAAACGCAGCTTGCCTAAAACAATTGAGCAATTCAGTGTAAATGGAATCGACTATGAATCACAAGATATTAAAGTGATGAACGTGTTTGACTACTTCAGCTATGCAGCAAGAAAAGGCCTGAAATTCGATGTCGTTGTACTGGATCCGCCAAGCTTTGCCCGTACGAAAAAAATGACGTTCAGTACGTCAAAAGATTATCCGAAATTGCTCAAGGATGCGTTAACTATTACAAACAATGGTGGAGTTATTGTCGCATCAACAAACAATGCAAGCTTTAATATGAAAAAGTTCAAAACATCCATCGACAAAGCGTTTAAAGATTATGGGGCACGCTATAAAATTTTAGAAGAGCACCAGTTGCCGGAGGATTTTACTGTGCCACATAACTTCCCGGAATTCAATTATTTAAAAGTAGTCATCATACAAGTGATGAACTAATCGGAGTGATATTAGATGAAATACAATAAAACAACGATGCTGAAATTGATCAACGAGCATCGCGAACTGCATGACGAACTGAAAAAACTGAAATCGGAAATGGGACTGGAGAAAAACTTCGCCGTTAAAGCGCTGTACCATTCAGCTGTGGCTGAAGATGGCCCATATATGAAAGATTATCAGGACTTGGAACGTTTACGCTAAAACAGGCACCGCAACGATTGAATCCAATTGTTGCGGTGTATTTTTTTGAGTATGACCATTAAATTAACCGTACATAATCATGATACAATACAGCTATAATATGTAAAATCGAGGGGAAAACTATTGAGTATTAGAGAACAAAGAAAACAACAGCGTAGAGAACAAATAATTCAGGCAGCAAAGTCTTTGATGTTGGATAGCGGAATTCAGCAAGTTCAATTACAGGACGTTGCAAATGAAGTGGGGATTGGAATTGCGACATTTTATCGCTATTTTGCGAATAAAGAATTGCTCGTTTTGGCAATTAATAATGAAATAACCAATGAAATGACAAGTACTATCAAGCGCATTGCAAATGAATCTTTGACTGCATATGAACAAATTGAACGGATATTAACTTATTATATTGAGTTAATCGATGACCCGCAGCATCAGTTTGTAAAGTTTTTTAAGGCGTTCGAAGCGTATAAACCGATATCGGAAGAAACGTACGAGTACAAGGAATTTATTGATATTCGAAGAGAAATGGCCAATGTTTTGTATTCTATTGCAGAAAAAGGAAAGGAAGACCAATCGATCAGGGCAGGCATTGATATTCCGGAGTATATTTTTACTGTCGTACAAAATATAAGTTACTTTACAGTTGAATCTTATTTGACCGAGCATGACCCTGATCTACCTGTGAAATTAGATCCTAAAAAGCAGTTACACCTTATTAAGAAGATGTTTTTACAGTTCATAGCTACTAAAAATTGACGGACCGATAAAACATTGTTATTGTTAAATCGAGATAGTGATAGTTAACTATCATATTATTGAAAGGGTGATTTTGATGACTAGATTAACAGGTAAGGTTGCAATTATTACAGGTGCGGCTCAAGGTATGGGTGCTGCCCATGCGAAGGCTTTTGTAGAACAAGGTGCGAAAGTAGTTTTAACAGATTTAAATGAAGAAAAAGGTAAAGCATTTGCTGCCGAATTAGGGGGAAATGCTGTCTTTGTAAAACAAAACGTTACTTCAGAGGAAGATTGGACAACTGTTATCGCGAAAGCAGAAGAAGCTTTTGGTCCTGTAAACGTATTAGTAAACAATGCAGGAATTTCAATGAACAAAAATATGCTGGAAATGTCTTTAGATGAATACATGAAAATCGTCAATATTAACCAAGTCTCTGTTTTCTTAGGTATGAAAGCAGTAGCGGCTTCAATGATGAAAGCTGGTGGTGGTTCAATCGTCAACATTTCGTCAATTAATGGTCTAGTTGGTGGTGCTGTAGGTTATACAGATACTAAATTTGCTGTTCGTGGTATGACTAAAGCAGCAGCATTAAACTTGGCGCCAATGGGTATTCGTGTAAACTCAGTACACCCTGGTGTTATTGCAACACCAATGATTATGCAGGAAGATGCAAAAGCTGCAATCGAAGAATTTGCAAAATCGATTCCGCTTAAACGCGTATCTCAACCGGAAGAAGTTTCTCAAGTAGTAGTCTTCTTAGCATCGGACGAGTCAAGCTACTCGACAGGCGCAGAGTTTGTAGTAGATGGCGGAATTACAGCACAGTAAATTGTTAAAAAACTGCACTCTAACTTTATAAAAGTTTGAGTGCAGTTTTTTGTTTTTATTTTTTCGTTTTCTTTACTAACCATCTTCTATAGCTGTACATCGTAATCACAGTAAGTACTAGTACAATTAGGGCGGTGACAATGATGAGTGTCCAAAATGATCCTTCATCATCCTCATCGGAATTCGTCTCATCTTTTAATGTATCGACAAGTGAGTTGACATCGTTTTCAATCTTCTCTGTTGTATCTGCAGCGCTGTCCTCTTCTTTATTCGTCTTAGGCGCATTTACTTTAAATGTAAATGAACCCGTTAACGGATGTCCATCTTCACTAATACTATCCCATTCAACGGTATATGTGTCATTTGGAAGGGGATCAAGCATAATTCCGGATAGGACACCTTCATTTATTGAAATAGAATGAATCGCCATTTCCTTCCCGTCGCTTGCAATAACTTTAAATGTACTGCCTTCTTCAATTTTGCCCCCAAACCCTAAATCAACTTTTTGGATATTTTCCTTTACAGTCTCACCTTCTGCAGGGTTGGTTGATTCTAGATGCGTATGTGCGTGAACCCTAGGAACAAATAATAAAAAAATAGCAGCCAGTGCAAATAATAATTGTTTCATCATGTTAAAATTTCCCTTCAATTTATTTATCAGTAATGCTACTAACAAAATTTGCTATCCATATTTGAACGGGAAACCGTACTAAATGGATTTATAATTTTAGTATGGACAAAAAGAAGGCGAAATATTGGACTGAAACATATAAAGAATACCAAAATTATATGTTTTTATAGATAAGAGATGGACTTAACATTTTTTACGGAAAATTAATTCGGAATCCGAAAAAAATATTTGTAAAATATATCGGAAAATTAAAATATTTGGTAAAATGGGGGAACTTGAGTAAAAAAGAGGGTGAAAGAATGAAGGTATTTCTTAAATTAGGTTGGTTTTTTAAAGAGCGAAAATACCAATACACAGTGGGGCTTATAATGCTTGTATTAGTAGCCATCCTGCAGCTCGTGCCGCCGAAAATTATCGGCTTCACTATTGATGAAATCGGTACCCGGACATTAACGAAAGCAGGCTTGTTTAAATGGCTCGCCATTATCATCGGTGTAGCAATTGCCATGTACATACTACGCTACTATTGGCGTCAGATGATTTTTGGGTCGTCCAACTTGCTGGCGAGAACATTACGTGAAAAGCTCCATCGCCATTTTACACAAATGTCTCCGTCTTTTTATCAAAAAAATCGTGTCGGTGATTTAATGGCACATGCGACAAATGATATAAGTGCAGTGCAGCAAACTGCTGGCGGCGGGGTTTTAACATTATTTGACTCGCTTACAACAGGGGGCTTTGTCATTTTGGCAATGGCGATTACGATTGACTGGCGTCTGACATTAATTGCACTCATTCCGATGCCGCTAGTCGCCTTATCGACTAGCTATTACGGGAAGCTACTGCATGAGCGTTTCCGTCATGCCCAAGCTGCGTTTTCCGATTTAAATGATAAAACACAGGAAAGTATCAGCGGGATGAAAGTACTGAAAACGTTTGGTCAGCAGCAGGAGGATGTTGCGGATTTTACGAAGCTTTCCGATGAAGTTGTGGAAAAAAATATGCGTGTGGCAAAAGTCGATTCATTATTTGACCCGACGATCAGCTTTGTTGTCGGGTTAAGTTTTATGCTAAGTCTTGGATTCGGGACGAAATTTATTTTGGAAGGTGCAATGACTGTCGGAGACTTAGTTACTTTCACTACGTATTTAAGTATTTTGATCTGGCCGATGCTGGCAATTGGAATGCTGTTCAATATCGTCGAGCGAGGCAGTGTTTCATATGACCGGATTGAACGTATCTTAAATACCCCGATTGAAATTGATGATAAGGTTGACGCAATTGAAGAAAATCCTTCCGGGGATCTACTATTCAACGTCACTTCATTTACATTTCCTGAGGATGCTGCCCCGACATTAAACGATGTGCATTTTGAACTGAAACGCGGAGAAACACTCGGAATCGTCGGTAAAACAGGTGCAGGAAAGACGTCGATTTTAAAGCTGCTGCTGCGTGAGTTTGAAGGATATGAAGGAACAATTCAATTTGGTGAGCACAATATAAATGACTATAAGAAAGGTTCTTTGCGTCAGGCGATTGGTTATGTACCGCAAGATCATTTTCTTTTCTCGGCCACACTTTATTCCAATATTGCCTTTGCCAATCCACGAGCAAGCATGGAGGAAGTTCGTGCAGCGGCAGCATTAGCGAATATTGATGAAGACATTATGAGCTTTACAGATGGCTATGACACTATTGTCGGAGAACGAGGGGTTTCCCTTTCAGGTGGACAGAAACAGAGAATTTCGATCGCTAGAGCATTACTGATGAAACCTGAACTGCTCATTTTGGATGATTCTTTATCTGCGGTTGATGCGCGTACAGAAGAAGCAATTTTACATGCATTAAAAGAAGAGCGGAAAAATGCGACAACGATCATTACATCACATCGTCTAAGCGCAATCCAGCAGGCACATGTCATTATCGTTGTTGATGAAGGTACAATTATTGAAAAAGGTACCCATGAACATTTAATGGCACTAGAAGGAAGCTATTATGAAATGTACCAGTTACAGCAACTTGAGCAGTTAGTGGAACAGGGGGGTGACCACGATGGCGAATGAGACGATTACAAGTAAAGAACAGCGCCTCGTATTAAAGCGCCTCTTTACGTATTTAAAGCCACATAAAAAAATACTGGCTATTGCGCTGTTTCTTCTTGTTTTAACTGTTTTAGGAGATATTATCGGTCCGTATTTGATCAAAGTCTACATCGACGACCATTTAATGATCGGCAATTTTGATATGGCCCCAATCATTACACTTGGGGTTGGGTACTTTATTATACAATTACTGAACGTTATTATCACATATTATCAAAATATTAAATTCCAGGAGCTTGCACTAAAAGTTATTCAGCAACTGCGAATTGATGTATTTTCAAAAATTCATCGACTTGGCATGCGCTATTTTGACCAGGTTCCGGCGGGTTCTATCGTGTCTAGGGCTACAAACGATACGGAAGCGATTAAAGATATGTTCGTTTCGGTACTCATCAGCTTTGTACAGGCGGCATTTTTAATTGTCGGTGTGTATTTTGCGATGTTTTTCCTGAATGCAAAGCTTGCATTTTACATGCTTCTTTTGCTGCCAGTCATTTTGTACATCATTTGGCTATACCGCAAAATGAGTTCGGTAGTGTATATGCGCATGCGGGAAAAACTGAGTGAGCTTAACGCGAAACTTTCTGAAACATTATCAGGCATGAGCATCGTGCAGGCATTCCGTCAAGAACCGCGTTTCAATGACGAATTTGACCGTGTCAATGAAGAGCATTTCCAGTCAATGATGGCCAACACGAAAATGAACAGTCTCCTGCTTCGTCCGATTATTGACTTAGTGTACTTTACAGCAATCGTTATTTTACTGTTTTACTTCGGATGGACATCATTTGAAACGTCAGTTGAAGTCGGGGTTGTTTATGCGTTCATTACATATATGAACCGTTTCTTTGACCCGATCAATCAAGTAATGGAACGTCTTGCACTGTTCCAGCAAGCGATTGTAGCTGCATCCCGCGTATTTGAGCTGATAGATAATGAAGAGCTCGAGCCATCACAGGAAAATAAGCCGGTTCAAGTTTCAAATGGCCAAATCGAATTTAAAAATGTGTCGTTTAGCTACGACGACAAGCAAGACGTGCTGAAAAATATTTCGTTCACGGTCAATCCTGGGGAGACGGTTGCGTTAGTCGGACATACCGGCAGCGGAAAGAGTTCGATTATCAATCTCCTAATGCGTTTCTATGAGTTTAAGCGCGGTGAAATTTTAATTGACGGCCAGTCGATCAAAGATTACGAACAACGGGAGCTACGGGAAAAAATGGGGCTCGTGCTTCAAGACCCGTTCCTGTTTTACGGAACGATTGATTCGAACATTCGACTGTATAATGAAAGTCTTACATTACAGAAGGTGAAGGAAGCGGCGGAATTTGTGCAGGCAAATGATTTCATTGAATCGCTTCCGGATGGCTATGGAAGCCGTGTGACAGAGCGTGGTTCGACATTTTCAAGCGGGCAGCGCCAACTGGTGGCGTTTGCGCGGACAATTGCGACAAATCCGAAAATCCTTGTGCTCGACGAAGCAACGGCAGCGATTGATACCGAAACAGAAGTCGGCATTCAGCAGTCATTGGAAAAAATGCGCAAAGGCCGTACAACAATCGCGATCGCCCACAGACTTTCAACAATTCAGGATGCCGAGCAAATATTATTATTGCATAAAGGCGAGATCGTCGAACGCGGTACACACCAGCAGCTCATCGCACAAAAAGGGTTATATCACAAAATGTACTTACTGCAAAATGGTATAGTAGAATAATTTAAACTGCGCTATTAAGCTACAATTATTTACTTCTCAAATATGGACATCTATAATGAGAGTATCAAAAATTAGAAGGTGCACCAATGTCAGAACTAAAAAAGGGCGTCATTTTAGCAATCGGCGCCTATTTAATGTGGGGGATCATTCCCTTGTACTGGAAGCAGCTGCAGCATGTCGGCAGTGTAGAAATATTAGTGGGACGTGTAATTTGGTCCTTTGTATTCACCGTTCTGTTTGTGTTGCTGATCCGTCAGTACAAACAGATGATAGCAGATATAAAAATGCTATGGAAAAATAAGAAACAGTTTTTTTTACTGTTCGTAGCATCGGTTTTTGTTTCGCTCAATTGGGGAATCTTTATTTGGGCAGTAAACAATGGACATTTACTACAGACGAGTTTAGGTTACTATATTAACCCGCTTATATCCGTATTGTTCGGATTATTCTTTTTTAAAGAGAAAATTTCCCGGGCAACTGCGGTAGCCGTAATCATTGCGGCCATCGGGGTAGGGTATCAGGCGGTATTAGGCGGAACGATTCCATGGGTATCACTGGCACTGGCGCTAACATTTGCTTTTTACGGTGTAATTAAAAAGCAAATCCCGCTCGATGCGACACGCGGACTCGCAATCGAAACATTATTTGTTTTACCGATTGCCGTTTCGATATACATCTATTTAATGAAAACGTCGGAAATTGCCTTTATGCAAGTGGACTGGAAAACCAATCTATTGTTAATGGGCGGCGGGATTGTAACGGCCTTGCCACTTGTCCTATTTGCAAAAAGTGCTCAAAAAATTCCACTTTATTTAATGGGCTTTATTCAATTTTTGGCACCAACGATCAGCTTAATGCTGGGAATCTTTTTATACAAGGAGCCTTTTACACTAACAGAATTCATCACTTTCGTATGTATTTGGCTGGCGGTCTTCATCTTTTCGGCATCCAAAGTGCTGGAAGCGAGAAAACATCATGCGACGTATAAAAAAGAGAAGGAAGTTAAAGTTTAATCGAGCGTTCAAAATTAAAAAACGACCGTTTTGCACATGCAAATGGTCGTTTTTTAATTATCCAATTATCAATAACGAACGCCCATCATATTTCCTCCAATACGGAAGTAATAATATACCCTCCGACATTATCACCGGATACCTTAACATTTGTAGATTCAAGTGTATTAACAGCTGTCTTGTTATCGGTATAATGGACAAAATATGTTGTATCATCCAATTTCATTTTATAAAATTGCTTTTCTTTAAGATAAGCAATATATTCCTCAAAAACGAAGTCGTGCTGCTCCATCATCACGCTATGGGGCAAGCCTATGTAGCGGAAATGCCATGGTTCATACTCTATCCCGGTAATGTCGACCTTATGTTTAGGATAGCGTAGAATATAGCCAAACTCCGCTGCATGTTCTTCCATCCATTTTCCTTCTGCAACGTTTTCCATTTTGCCGACAGTTGAACCAATATCAATCGATAAACCCGTCTGATGTTCACTATATCCGGCAGGCAGGGCATAATCGGCACCGTATTGTTCATAAAGTTGTTTCTGAAGTTTTCCGCTGCGATAGGCACTATTGATGATGAAATGCTCGATTCCATCATCCGCTGCTGCATTGAATAATTGCTTGAGAGGTGCAATAGCCTGTTCTTCAAGAAAATATTCTGAATTGACGATTACATTTTTGGCAAGATCATCAGGAATAGGGGTTAAATTGCCTGGTTCATTCTGTAATGCGATGTCCCGGTTTACAAGGACAAGATCTCCGTTTGAAACGGAATACGATGCTAGTGAAAGCTGCTGAGGTAAGTCGGGAGCACCAACTTGTTCAGTCGTAAAAAATTGAAAGCCAGTCATGGCAAAAATAAGTATAAAAATAATCTTTTTCATAATAACGCTCCTTCAATCTAAGCATAGCAAATAAAACGGAAAATTGAAGGATAAATTGTGGAGATATTCCGAAGAACTATGAAAACAAGATATAGCTCCTTTGAAATTATTTGTGTATGGAAATACAAATAAAAATAGAAACCATCTCAAACATTAATGTTAGGAGAGGTTTCTATCCATTTCTGCTTAAATGTATTATAGCGAGTGTTTTTTGGATAATGGCGAGAATTCATTCGCCGTACATACGTTTTGTTTATTTTCAACAACCATCCAAACTAACGTAATACTTGCTGCAATGATAACCATGAAAAATCCGTATAGGGGCGTATTGTCCAGTGACTGATAATGAACAATTAAACCGCCTACATATGAACCAAGGAAAATCCCAATATTGAATGCTGAAATATTTAAAGCGGAAGCCATCGCAGTGGCTGCTGGGACATATTTTTCGGAAAGTTGAACAGCATAAAGTTGTAAGCCAGGCACATTCATGAACATAAACAGCCCCATTGCTAATACCATTATGAGCCCAATTATTTTGGAATCAAATGAGAAGTATACACCAAGTAACGTTAACGCTAGTCCTATAAAGAAGATGAATATTGCACGCAGTGGATTAGTGTTAGCAAAATGGCCACCGATTGTATTACCAATAGCGACACAAATTCCGTATACAACTAATATTACGACAATCGCATGGGGGGAGTAGCCCATCTGATTTTCAAGAATAGGGGACACATATGTGTAGACAACAAATACGCCGCCGTAACCCATTGCTGTAATAAATAAAATTAATAGCATACGGAAATTGCTTAATACTTTACCGATATCACCTAATGAAATTGGTTTACTCTTTGTTAAATTATTTGGTACAAGGAATGCATTGCTGATTAACCCAATTATGCCAATGATGACGATGAAAATGAATGACAGACGCCAATCCATAACCTGGCCAATGAATGTTCCTAAAGGTACTCCACTGACAGTTGCCAAAGTTAATCCTGAAAACATAAAAGCAATGGCACTTGCCCGTTTGTTAGGTGCTACAACGTCAGCTGCAATAACTGCCGCAATCGACATAAATACCCCGTGAGCAAAAGCCGAAATAATGCGTCCGATCAACAGTAAAGTAAATGTGGGTGCTATCGCTACCCATAAATTGCCGACGATAAAAAGAACCATTACGAGCAGCAGCACCTTTTTACGTTCAAGCCGGGATGTTAAAACTGTTAAAATGGGTGCTCCGATGGTAACGCCTAATGCATAGATTGATACTGTTAATCCTGCAGTACTTAAAGTAATACCAAATTCATTTGTGATTAGCGGGAGCAACCCAACACTGATAAATTCTGTGGAACCGATACCAAATGAACTAATTGCTAATGCAAGAAGTGTTAATTTGGCATTTGGTGTTTTTGATGTAGACATATTAAAATAACTCCTTTGATTTATTTTATAGGGTATAGTATTATTCATACATACCTTGATAGCGTGTACAGTACTTTTAGTAACTTTTGAATAATAGTGGGGGTTTTAAAATGAAAAAAGTTTATAATATCGGTGTAGAAGCAACACTTGAAGTCATTGGGGGTAAATGGAAACCTGTCATTCTTTGTCACCTCAATCACCATGGTCAAATACGTACGAATGAATTTCGCCGATTAATTCCCGGCATTTCTCAGAAAATGCTGACGTCCCAATTACGCGAGCTTGAGCAATGCGGTTTAATTAATCGTAAGGTGTACAACCAAGTACCACCGAAAGTTGAATATTCTTTAACCCCATATGGACACGAGATGGAGCCGGTGCTCAATTTACTTTGCACGTGGGGCGAGAATCACATTGAAAAATTAAAAGAGAATGGTGAAGAAGTTCTTCTTATGCAGCGAGATGATGATATTGCTGAGAAAAAGCTATCTTAATAAATAACGAAAGCCTCAAGTTAATAAGATCTTGAGGCTTTTCGTCTCTGCAATTTTCAAATCTTCAATTTAAACTAGAAATCAAAAGCTTCCGGATCTGGACCGACACGTTTATCTAAATTCATCGCATTAATTATCTGCATTTCTTCATCAGTAAGTCTAAAGTCAAAAATGTCGCCGTTTTGTGCCATCCGCTCTTTACGAACTGATTTAGGAATCGTGATTACCCCATTTTGAATATCCCAACGTAAAATAACTTGAGAATTTGATTTTCCATACTTTTCAGCAATTTTTGCAATCGTTGTATCATCAAGTAGACCGCCTTGCATTAATGGAGCCCAAGCCTCCAACTGAATATTGTGTTCTTTACAAAACGCTCGTAATGATTGTTGTTGTAAACGCGGGTGAAACTCTACTTGGTTAATGACTGGTGTTACACGAGCAGCTTTCAATAAATCCTGCAGATGCGAGATATTGAAATTGCAAACCCCGATTGCTCTGATTTTGCCTTCCAGATACAGATTCTCTAAAGCATTCCAAGATTCGGCAAATTTATTTTTACCCGGCCAGTGGATTAAATATAGATCCAAATAATCCAGTCCTAATTTTTCAAGGCTTTCTTCGTAAGCTGAAATAGTTTCCTCATAATTTAAACCGGCGTTCCAAACTTTAGAAGTGATGAATAAGTCCTTTCTATTTAAACCGGTAGAAGCCAGTGCTAATTTAATGCCCTCTCCAACACCAGCTTCGTTACCGTAAATAGCGGCTGTATCAATGCTACGGTAACCTGTCTCAATCGCATTTTTAACAATTTCTGCCGTTGTATCGTTTTCCACCTGAAAGACGCCAAGGCCCAGTGCCGGCATTTCTACCTCATTATTTAATTTGATTGTATCCTGTAAACTAGTTATCATTTATTGCTCCTCCAATTGAATAAGTATTTCGTTGCTTTTTTATTATGGATCTACTTGAAAGTTAAAAAAAGTACGCACTTTTTCGTTTCATAGCAACGTGGAGGTTCCTATTGAGTCAAATCAACCGTTTGAAGAGAAAGTTTTTTAGAAAAATTACAAGATGGGGAAAAGGAAGGGGGTAAAACACTTTTACTACTAAAGAATTTTTGTTTTCCATCATTATAAATACCCAATTAACCTTTAATAAAGATAAGAAACAACTGTTTTAATACTTTCAATATTAAAAATAATGAAGCGAAATTTTTATTATAAAATACACAAAATTACGCTAAATACATAAAAACGAAATTTTTTTAAATAATAAAATTACAGAATATTCTTGAATTAAGTTTTTCGGTCTTTTATTTCCGTTTTCTAATTGTAACAAACGAATCTTTGTGCTATCGTTGCTTATTGAATGGTATGTGAAAGTTTTTACAATCGGGTATGAAATTTTCGAAAAAATAATATTAAGTGATGGCAAAGGAGAGTTATTATGTCAGAAATGAATAATCAGCAGGTAGAAAAAGTGGCTGTTACACAAGAGCAATTAGATGTATTAGATCAGTTACTAAAGCCAGAGGTACAAGCTTCATTAACTACTTTAGTAGATAACTTACCAAAATTGGCTGAGATGACTACATTATTAACAAAAACGTATGAATTCGCTACTAGTGTTGCAACAGATGAAACATTAAAAAATGATACTGTTGCTGCTGTAACAGAAATGGCCAGCCCAGTTGTTGGTACTGCTAAATCATTGGCACAAACAGCGATCGAAGCGAAAGACCGTGCTGAAGTTAGCAATGAGACAGTAGGCGTTTTCGGCTTATTAAAAATGTTAAAAGACCCACAAGTTCAAGGGGCATTACGTTTTGCTAATGCATTTTTACAAGTAGCATCTGAACGTAAACAAATGAAATAATTTGTACAATCTAATCTTATTGGAGGATTTTTAATATGGTAACTAAAGAAATCGTTATTTTAGGTGCTGGATTTGCTGGTGTATTAGCAGCACAAACAGCTCGTAAATATTTAAATAAAGACGAAGCGCGTATTACAGTTGTAAACCAATTCCCTACACATCAAATCATTACTGAATTACACCGTTTAGCTGGCGGTACAATTGCTGAAGGTGCTGTTTCATTACCACTTGAAAAGATTTTCAAAGGTTTTGACATCAACTTGGAAATTGCAAAAGTAAACAGCTTTGACGTAGAAAGCAAAAATGTGTCACTTTCAAACGGCAAAACATTACAATACGATACATTAGTTGTTGCTTTAGGTAGCCAAACTGGTTTCTTCGGAATCCCAGGCTTAGAAGAAAACTCTTTCGTATTAAAATCAGTTGATGAAGCTAATGCAATTCGCGAGCATATCGAAGCACGCATTAAAGCATATGCAACAACAAAAGACGAAGCAGATGCTACAATCGTCATCGGCGGTGGCGGTTTAACAGGTGTTGAGCTTGTAGGTGAAATCGTTGACCACTTCCCTAAAGTTGCTGCGAAATACGGTGTTAAATTTGAAGATCTTAAAATCAAACTAGTTGAAGCAGGTCCGAAAATCTTACCGGTATTCCCAGAAAACTTAATCGATCGTGCGACTCAGTCATTATCGAAGCGCGGTGTAGAATTCATTACATCAACACCTGTTACTGGAGTTGAAGGCAATGTTATTCAATTAAAAGACCGTGAGCCGATCGTTGCAAACACATTAGTATGGACAGGTGGAGTTGCTCCGCTTCCATTAGTAGCTGAATCAGGTTTAGCTGCAGATCGCGGTAAAGCAACAATCAATGACTTCTTACAATCTACTTCACATCCTGAAGTATTTGTTATTGGCGATGCATCAGCACATATTCCAAATCCTGGTGACCGCCCAACTTATGCGCCAACTGCTCAAGTAGCATGGCAGCAAGGTGAAATTGCAGGTTACAACATTTTTGCACAAATTAAAGGTGCTGACTTGAAAGAATTCAAATTTACTAATTCAGGTACTTTAGGTTCTTTAGGTCGTAAAGACGGTATTGCTACAGTTGGGGCTAACAACACTCAATTAGTAGGTTTACCAGCTTCATTAATGAAAGAAGCTTCAAATATCCGCTATATGACTCATATTAAAGCGTTATTTGGCCTAGCTTATTAATTAGTTAAGACATACCCGAAAGTCACTTTCTTTCGGGTATGTCTTTTTATTTTGCATAAAAACAACAAATTTTAACAAATAACTATTATAATGGTAGTAAACTTCGTGAAAGAGGTGTAAAGATGAAAGATTTAGATACTTCGAATTCATTATTTATTTTAAATGAACAGCAACTCGAACAATTTGACCAGCTGGAACATTACGACTACTTTTTCCATTTAATACGCCATGACTTTGCACATTTATCTTTCGCAAAATACAGTGTAAGTGATGTTTGGATTTTCTTTTATTTTGAAGAAGAGCCGGTCATCAATTCAGAGCACGCCCTCATTTTTCTGCTTCGTAATTTTATATTGAATGAAGCTCTTATTAGCTCGAAGTTTAAACGATTAAAAAATGCAACGGTCGGGTCGTATACAAAGGCTTTAATGGCTTCGGTAATGACCGTCAATCTATTTTTGGATTATTTGCGTGAGGTACTCGAAACATTACCAAAAGATCAATATGATTTATATTTGAAATTTGAAAACAGCTCGAAGCAATTATTTAATGACCGATTCTATGAATACGAACATTACCCAAAAAAACTCGTCCAGATCGAAACGACAATTATTAAAAGTTTGCGTGATTACCTGGGGGACAACGAAACGAAATATGCTGACTGTAAAAATAAAGTCATTCGGTTTATGGATCAATTTACAATTATTAAAAGAGAACTCTACGAACCGTTATCATTGAAAAAGTAGGAGGTGACTTTAACGATGGGGAAGCAACTTAACTCATTACAGCTTGACCATTATCGTTCACAAACATTTACATCAATCGATGCACATTTTGAGGCATATAAAGTAATGTTCGAATCATTAGTAGAAGAGGGGAATATCGAAAAGGTAATTGACTTTCTTAGATTTGATAGTGAACCATTTATTTTAGCGAATAGCAATATAAAGATTTTGCAATTGTTATTGGACGAAGAACATCATTTCAAAGAAAACCTTAAAGAATGTTTAGCTAGCCTCTATTTGGTAATTGGACATTGCTATTATTTCAGTATAGATTTTGAACAGGCAAAGAAATACTACCGACTAGCGAGCAGTTTCGCATTGGAAGGAGAAAATTATTCATTGCTTTCACTAGCGATGAATAATTATTATGCAACACAAATGGATGAATTACCAAAAGAAATTTTTTGGGATATTAGCAAAATTCCGGCTGTTTTTTTGAAGATGGGGAACCCGGAAGATGAAAGGTTCATGCTCGTTCGTTTTATAACCCATATTGAATTGTCCTTGCTGATTGGGAAAGTGGAGTATGCAAAAAAGTTATTTAATGACTATTTTGAATCATACCCGTTCGAAAAATTTTCCCGTATTGATCTGCATGTCCGTGTACTAAGGGGGAAAATCCTTTTCGAAAACGAACGATATGAATGTGCAATAGAAGTACTGCATGAGGTGCTTCTTCTATGTATGAAAGCTAATGGCCATAAGGATCTAGTGCAGAAATGCTATAAATATATTACCCAAGCATATAAGCTGATAAATGAAGAGACTCTTCTAAAAAAGATGGAGCAGTACCAAGCGCGTTTTTACCGCAAAATTGAAACAGATAAACGCTATATGGAAAAATATATCAAAACATCAACTTCCAAAGAATTTGAATTGGATAAAAGTTTTATATCGCCATTACAGCAGTTTCAGCTCGCAGGTACATATTTATTAAACTCGACAAAAGAAACAGGGTATACGCTCGTGCTAGTTGATTGTAAAGTGGTGGAGACTGAAAAAGATAAGTTGAATGAAATTATCCATTTAATCAATAAAAAAATGATGAAAGAGATGAAAGATGTCATCATTACGAGTACACGCATAGATGAATCAACAATTGGCTATATTATTCAGCTATCCGAAAAATGTACCGATACATTATGCGCGAAGGTTTTTTATAAAATCCGTGAACATTATCCGAAAAACGACAGCATACTGGAGGCCATCTATTTTGCATCGGTGAATAATAAAGAAAACAATTTGCCAAGCTACCAAAAATGCCTCGATTTAGCGTATGCGTATATCTATTATGAAATTTACAAATAAATTCTAGCTTTCAAATACAAAATATTCTAAAAATTACTTTCGTATTTGAAGGACTACCTTTAAAATAAGAGTAGTACATCAAGGAGGTAATGCCATGTTAGTGAAACAAAGATATGTAAAGAAAAAAGATGTAAGCTTTGTAAAAGAGACGGATCCTATCAAAGACGTACTCGGTCAGTTAAATGACAACGGCTACAGATGCATCCCGGTATTGGATGAAGCAGGTGAAAAATTCGTCGGAAATATTTATAAAGTCGAAGTACTCGAATATAAATTAAAAGAAGGCGACATGAAAGCCCCGGTTAAAGCACTTACTGAAGAACCAGAGGCATTTGTCCACGAAAACAGTTCTTTTTTTGAAGTATTCCATTCAATTAAACAATTGCCTTATTTGGCCGTTGTTGATACGAAAGGAAACTTTGCCGGCATTTTACCTCATTCAAAAGTATTTGAGCTGCTGGAAGAGGCGTGGGGCTACCGTACAGGAAGCTGTGCCATTACAATTGCATTGCCGGACACAGACGGCATTTTAATTAGAGTTCTGACGGCGGTTAAAAAGGTGTGGCCACTGCATTGTGTGTTCTCCCTTGATGATGATACGACTTATTTGCGTCGAGTGATTATTACTCTGGCAAAAGGTGCAAAACAATCGACAGTGGACGAACTGGAAGCCGCCATTTTAAAACAGGGTGCCCGCATTATTGATTTAGAAGTATTTGACAAAGAAAATTTTTAGTTATAAAGCGATTCGTTCAATAGAGCGAATCGCTTTTTTTACTGCGATTTAATAAAATTTATACTAAATTTTTTGTAACCTTATATCAATAGTTAATGCATGTCTATACTGTCCGAGGTCAGCAAACGGATTCGAAGCTATAATTAATTTTCCATTGTTAAAGCTTAGAGTTTGTTCCTTCAATGCAGTTACTACAAAAAAATCTACTAAATAGTATTTAAACTCATCTGCCTCTTTATAACACCAAACTTCATCGGCTTTTAGTGGATTAAGTCCTATTTCATTTAGAAATCTTTCTAAATATTCATTTAGCATGATCGTTTCCGCATAAAACAAGCAATCCTTGCAATCGCAATGGCTGGGTGATCCAACGGTAGGTCTATTTTTATAAAGGTTTTCGTTGAGTTGTTTAACGTCCAAAGAGCACTCACTTCTTTCTCTGAGCTTGATTTATTAGTTTAATATAAATGATAGTTTATAGGAAAACAAATCTCAATGATTCGCTTGATTTAATTGTGTACTAATACAGAATTCGGAAAAATTAAGAGGGTTTTGCCAATTTATATCGAAATATATGTAAAAAGAGGATTTGCTGAGAGGAGAACAAGAATGTTTATCCAAATAAATAATGAAAAACTAGAATTTACTAAAGTAGAGTTAATTGTACTAGAACAGGGAATTGCCGACTTATTTGAGAGTTTCGACAAAAAAACGCTTGCCGAACTTACAAAACAAAAGAAATATGAGCATTTAAAAGACTTTGTTAACGGACAAACTCACTTAAAGGAGATGCCGGCAGGGGTAGCAATAAAAGCGCTAAAAAAAGAAGGGAATCATTTTTACAGGCAGTTTTTGAATAACTACGGTGATCTAATTTACTCTCGCTTTGTCGTCAGTGGTGATGAAGACTTATTGAGACAACGGGGCGTTTATACGATTATTTCAAACAATGAACTAAAATTTTGTGGTGTTTGTGCAAGAACATTTAAAGAGCGTTTTAATCAGCATATTGGCAATATATATGCGAAAGGTTGTTATCGGGATGGAACTTCTACACATTGCCATGTGAATGCAAAGATAACACAGCTTTTGCAGGTGAGCGATGTGTATTTTGCAATCTATCCAATGGACAACGAAAAAGCAATGAATAAACTGAAAAATACGATTGTAAAACGCTTCGAGCCTGAATGGAATATACGGTCTAACAGAGAAGTTTTCGAATTATCTTCGTCATGATAAATAATTCTGCCTTAATCTTGATGGATAAGGCAGAATTTTTCATTTTACTACATTTTTCCGGTTTCGTTTTCGACAGAAAGTGGGAATAGTAAGTGAAAAAAGTAGGTGATGATCATGCAGGCAGCATTAAAACATTACAGGGAAACACACAGCGAATATAAATGGCTGCATTTTTTGGCGGCTGTCGTATTAGTATTAACGTCCGTCTTCTGGTTCGTACTTCCATACTTCATGATTAATTACGGAAAATATACGACAAACGTATTCCAGCAATCGTTGTTGTTGATTGCCCTGTTTACGGTACCATCCATCTTTGTAACATTGCATTGCTGGTTTATTAACTTTAAAGCAGCACTAAGATGGAAAAAAAGCTATCCTAAGGAATGTGTTTGGCGCTGGTCGTTGAAATTCCAACTAATTACCATTTCGATAGTTGTCTTGTTTACCTCGGTTATTTATTCCAGTCTTTTTATTATTGATATGATTCGATAACAAAATTACCCTTCCTTTCTCAAATGTGCTAAAGTGCCCGTCCATTCATACGTAAGGAGCATTTATTTTCAAATACACATAACGTTGTACTTTCGCACATTTATCTTTCGCATTATCCAAAAAACCCGACAAAAAATATTCATTTAAAAAAGCAAGTAATGTATGGGGAAATTTGGTACGATGAAGGTATCAATGTTAAGGAGAATGAAGCAGCATGAATACAGATTTAAATATCCTTTTAGCGTTCGGTGCCGGGTTTTTAAGTTTTATTTCACCATGTACGCTACCGCTCTACCCTGCATTTTTATCCTACATAACCGGGATGACACTCGATGAGCTGAAAACCGAAAAAGGGATGATGCAAAAACGTGCAATTTTACATACTTTATTTTTCCTGCTTGGGTTTTCGATTATATTTATCGCCATAGGATTTGGTACATCATTAGCGAAAGATTTCTTTTTCCAGTACCAGGATTTACTGCGTCAAGTCGGGGCTATTTTAATTGTCGCATTTGGTTTAATGATTGTCGGTCTTCTGCAGATTGACTTTTTAATGAAGGACCGCAAGTTTCAGTTCAAAAACCGGCCATCCGGCTATTTCGGTTCGATGCTGATCGGGCTTGCTTTTGCAGCAGGATGGACACCTTGTACAGGTCCGATACTGGCAGCGATTATTACGCTTGGCGGAACAAATCCCGATTCGGCAATGTGGTATATGCTCGCATACTACTTAGGCTTTGCAATCCCATTCTTTACATTGTCATTCTTCATTTCACGAATGAACTGGATTCGCACTCATAGCCAAAAAATCATAGTAGTTGGCGGCTATATTATGATCGCGGTCGGCATTTTATTGTTCTTTGACGGATTGACTTACATTATTAATCTTCTCTTGCCGATTTTCGATGGTTTTAAAGGATTCTAACAGTTCCCTGCTTATTAAGACCGTGCTATACTAGGGGAAGTAACATAAGTGAAAAAGTGTGCATGATCCAATATATTATCTTTTTTACACGATAATTTTACATATGTTCATGCAAGAGGAGGAATATAATGTTCGACAGTATACCTTCTCACTATTTATTAATTGGTTCGACGATTATGGCAGTCATAATGGGCTCTTTCGTTATGTTCATAAGACTGCGTGCACAAAAAAAGCCGGTATCCACGAAAAAAATACTCATTCCGCCTTTTGCGATGTCAACAGGCGCGCTGATGTTTATTTTTGAGGAGTTTCGTGTAGCGCCAATTCAAATTATGGAAGCGGCCGCACTTGGCTTGTTATTTTCATCTGTATTAATCTTAACGTCGAAGTTCGAAGTGCGAGACGGCGCAATTTATATGAAGCAATCTAAAGCATTTCCATTCATATTAGTGGGATTATTAGTACTACGTATTATTTTAAAATTAATATTTGCCGAAACATTCGATGTCGGTGAACTTGCCGGTATGTTCTTCATCTTGGCGTTCTCGATGATTTTGCCGTGGCGAATCGGTATGCTTATTAAATATAAAAAGCTTGAAAAATCGCATATTGTCGCATAGAAAAGACTGTCTCTAAAAGTTTTATACTTTTAAAGACAGTCTTTTTTCGTCTATGCCTCAAATAAATCGTTATAGTTCGTCGTATCAATTTTCATTTCATCGAGTTTTTTACGCAAAAACTTATGGTCGCGTTTAGGTGAAGCGATAATATAGCCACGAATAATTAAGTCCAGGTCGATTTTTGAGGCACGCTCATTCAGTGCAATTTCACCGATTTTACCGGCAATCTTTTCTTTGGCAACTTGGCGGAATAGCTCTGGTACAGGACTGACAAGCTCGGTAAGTAATTGTTTTTCATCTTCTCCCCAAAGATGAATCGTTTTATCTAAGTATATGTTTTGCCAATCTAGATCCGATTTTCCGTCCTGTTTTGGCAGGGCCTTCAGAAACTTTCGGAACATAAAAAAGCCGCCAATCCCCATAAGCGAAATCAATACTACAACCCAAAATAAAATAAACCATAAAAACCAGCCATCTAAGCCCACAATGTTCACCTCATTACAAAATATTGTCTTGAAATTCCTTCTACTAACCTACTGGTGATAAACCTCATTATTGTCTATTATATAAGGTTTTGTAAAATTTTTCATCGTCATTGTCCCTTTTTTCGGTAAATCATGACATATATAGGGCAAGGAGGTGATAAACATGAACGAATTCGGATTTTTATCTGCAACATTGACAGTATTTTATCAGACAGGTCTTGATGAATTTAACGAGCCGATTATTAAAAGTTCTACATTCCGTAACTTGGAAAGAAATGCAACAGCTCAGCAGCTATATACAGTTGCAACTACAATCGTCGGCTTAACAGATTTCGATTATATCGAATCTGTGAAAACGCAGAAAGAAAGTATTACAGCTTAATTAGTATTAGCAAAGAACGGGAGGTGAGAATATGGCACAAGTATTACAATTGACATTTGCCAACATTGCAGGGAATACGATGACGATCAACATTAATGATCCGAAGCCGAATTTAACGGAAGCTGAAGTAAATGCAGCGATGCAAACAATTATGGATCAGGCAGTATTTTCAAAGGACGGATTTTTGTTCAATGTGAAAAAATCAGCGCGCATCGTTGAACGTAATGTCACGGCGATCGAACTGAACAGTTAATAGTAAGGCCGGTGAAGTATGATGCTTTGCCGGCTTTCTCAAGTAAGGAGGAATTTTAATGGACCAGTGGATAGCGATTCTTCAGGAAGTAACATTTCCGATCTTTATATCTTTTTATTTACTGTATCGGATTGAAACAAAACTTGAAGCGATTCATACAGCACTTGTATCATTACATCATCCCGCAGATAGAGCATAAAAAACTCTTCACAATGTTGACACACATCCTTCTTCCAATAACTATTGAGAATATACTAAATATTGGGTAAGATGAGAGTAATGTTCAAAGAGTGGAGAGAGAGAAATGAAAACGAAAAAAATTGTATTCGCACTTATGCTCTTGGCAGCGACAGTTCTCACAGCATGCAGCAATTATCAGTTTAAACCGACGACCAACTTTGAGATTAGCGGGTTTACGATGACCGATCACCGTAACAATGAAGTGACACTGGAAAGCCTAAAAGGGGAACCATGGCTGGCAATGTTCATCTTCACAAGTTGTACAACCATTTGCTCGCCAATGACGATGAATATGACCCGGATACAGGACCACCTCGAAAAAAAGGGGCTGGAAGATTATAAAATTGTCGCGTTTTCAGTAGACCCGGACTACGATACACCAGAGCGTTTGACAGAATATTTATCGCGCCATACACCAGTTGATGAATCAAAATGGCATATGCTGACAGGGTACGATCAAAAATTTATTGAACAATTTGCTAGAAACTCATTTAAAACACCTGTCCAGTCAATTGAAGGGAATGACCAAGTTATCCACGCTGATACATTTTTCCTAGTGGATGAAAAAGGAATTGCCGTGAAAAACTATTCAGGTTATGGCACGGGAGAAGATGGTGTTCCATATGAAACGATTGCGAGTGATATGGAAGCACTCATTGAAGAACGTCTAAAATAATAGTGAAATGTTAGATTAACTTGCGAAAAAAGTGCAGCTGCTTTTTGAGCAAGTTTTTTTGTGGGGTTTACTGCGGACATTTCTAATAAAAGAGCGAAATATGCTAATATCATTCCATATTTCATTAAAAAGCACACTGCATTAGCTGAAATAATTCAATCCGCATATACAGGATGCAAGAAATAAAAAGAATTTTCAAAACTCATTTTCTATGATATAGTATACGAAATTACATACTGTGTAAGTTACGGTGCTTGTGAGAACAAGCTGAAAAGGGAAACCAGTGAAAGTCTGGTGCTGTCCCGCAACTGTAAATCGGAGTTCGTGATATTCAACCACTGTCTAATGATGGGAAGGATCACAAGAACGTTGATGATGAGCCAGGAGACCTGCCGGAAACTAGTACACGCCAATACCTACGTGGAAATAGGTGGTGATTTTGTGCGAAAGTGAGACAACTTCCTTTGATAATACAAAGGTTTCTTTTGTCAATCTCTTAAACATTCACACCCCTCTTTCATTTGGAAAGAGGGGTTTTGGTTTTTATGTAACAAATTTAAGGAGGAATTGTTTATGAAAACAGCAGTAATTGGCTATCCGTATATTGGACCGAATCGTGAGTGGAAGCGTGTAACAGAGGCGTTTTGGAAAGAACAACTATCTTTAGGAAGTTATGAACAGGAAATGAAAAACTTACGCATCGCTCAACTTCAGCAGCAACAGGATTTAGGGCTGGATATTTTAACAGTAGGAGATTTTACATATTATGACCGCATGCTTGACTTAGCCGTTATGTTTAATATGATTCCATCAAGATACGACCACCTTTCATTGCAGCATCATTTAACCGCGTATTTTGCAATGGCGCGCGGTGCTGAAAACGTGGTGGCAAGTGAAATGACGAAATGGTTCAACACGAATTATCACTATATTGTACCGGAATACGAAGGACAGAAACTGGCATTGCAACACAACTTTTACGCGCAATATATACAGGAGGCAATAGAAGCAGCCGGCACAATCCATCGTGTGACTATTATCGGTCCATTTACATTTTATAAACTGACGAAAGGTGTTGGCCCAGAACAAAAACAACACTATATTCAGCAGCTGGTAATGGTATATAAGGAGTTGCTTCAGTCGTTGGAAGCAAGTGGTGCAACGTCGATCCAGCTTGAAGAACCAAGCCTTACAAAAGACCTTACGTCCGAAGAAATAGCATTAGTTCAGCATTTCTATCATCAAGTATTAAACGGACTGACAGTCGAAACGATCTGCACAACTTATTTTGAAGCGTTATCCGATTATGAAACATTGATTGATTTGCCTGTTGATGGCTTTGGACTGGACTTTGTTCATGGGAAAAATGAAAATCTAGCAGCGTTAAAAAAGTTTGGTTTCCCAAAAGATAAAGTTCTATATGCAGGTATTATTAATGGTCGGGACATTTGGAGAGCCGAGTTGCAGAAGCAGTTGGCACTGATTGCGGAAATACGTTCCTATGTACCATTTTCACCAATCCATCTACAAACATCGTGCAGTCTACAGCATGTGCCAGTTACAACAGCAGGAGAGGATGGCATTTTGCCAGAGCTGCTAAATGCTCTAGCATTCGCCAATGAAAAAATTACGGAACTGCAAATGATTAAAGGGAAAATTCTTCAGCCCGAAGTCCTTCATATCCAGGCGTTTTTAGAAAGCGAAAAAGCAATCCGCACCTTGGCACTTCATGAATCGAGACAAAAGAAGGCTGTACATGCACATGTAAACGCATTAACACCGGAATCATTTAACCGAGCAGATAACTACAACAAACGCAGCAAACTGCAACGTGCCTTTTTACAGTTACCAGACTATCCGACAACAACAATCGGGAGTTTCCCGCAATCTGCAGAAGTTAAGAAAAACCGTAGTTTATGGCGAAAAGGGGAAATTACAACAACAGAGTATGAAGCATTCAATGCGAATGAAACGGCACGTTGGATTGCGATTCAGGAGCAACTTGGCCTTGATGTCCTTGTCCATGGAGAATTCGAGCGAACAGACATGGTGGAATTTTTTGGTGAAAAATTAAACGGATTTGCTTTTACGAAAAATGGATGGGTAGTTTCGTACGGATCGCGTTGTGTAAAACCGCCAATTATTTACGGAGATGTTGAATGGATAGAACCGATGACAGTTAAGGAAGTAAGTGCGGCACAATTACTTACGGAAAAACCGGTCAAAGGAATGCTGACAGGACCCGTTACAATTTTAAACTGGTCATTTGTAAGAAATGATTTACCGCGCTCAGAAGTTGCTTATCAAATCGGCCTGGCACTAAGAGAAGAAGTAAGGGCACTTGAAAATGCGGGAATCTATATTATTCAAGTAGATGAACCTGCTTTGAAAGAAGGCATGCCAATCCGTAAAAGTCTGCATAAGGCTTATATCGATGCGAGTGTAGCAGCATTTAAATTAGCGACAAGCGGTGTACGGGAAACGACCCAAATTCATACACATATGTGTTATTGCGAGTTTAACGATTTTATTGATGTAATAGAATCATTGGATGCGGATGTAATTTCAATTGAAACGTCACGAAGTCACGGGGAGCTGATAAAAGTACTGAAAGAAACACCATATGGACTTGGAATTGGCTTAGGTGTATATGATATTCATAGCCCGCGTATTCCAACTGTGGAAGAAATGGCGGCCATTATAGAAAATAGTAAAAGAGTAATCGCAAAAGAACAATTTTGGATCAATCCCGATTGTGGTCTGAAAACACGTACGGAACAAGAGACCATTGCATCATTGAAAAATATGGTGGCCGCAAAAAAGCGTCTAAAACAGTTGAATTAGGGGCGGTCACTATGAGTCGAATGAAAAGAAATTACACCCCTGTTTTTTTGACAGCTATAATGAATGGCTTTACAGGAAGTTATACAAAAAGCCTTAAAGAGTTACGAGATGAATTGATGGCGACATACCCAACGGATGCAAAGGAAATTCAAAAAGCCTACTATTCTGTAAAAGCTGTGTTAGTAGGCTAAATAAATTTTTTACAAACAGATAGAAATTACAATGCCCGTTGCAATGCAATATGCAACGGGCTATTTGTAATACTCATAACGAATTAAAAAGTCCCTTTAAATTTCTCGGGTTTTACTACATAGCCTTCAATAATAAACCCGCACTCGGTACAAATAATGTATTCGATATTGCATCCTAAACTTAATTTATTAACAGGTGACATAACACTGTACCCGCTATGTTTGCCTTTTCCTAATTCCGTGCCGCCGCATTTTGGGCATTCTTGTACATTAGCAAAGTTTTTCATCTCCATCAACCTTTCAATAAAAAATTAATCCGCCACAATGTCTGTTTCCGGCAGCTTTTCATCACCTTTTTCCTGTAATCCCTTCGTATATTTTTGCACAATTACATTAATGTAAAAGAACATCCCCATTAAAATGCCGGAAAACACCCATCCTGCAACTCGTTTATAAACCAGCATGTCACCAAAGCTGTCAATTCCATATTTCCGTAAGAGAAAGACCGTAATTCCTGCCATTACAAATCCACGAATAATAAAGACAATCTGAATGAGCTGAAACCATTGAAACATCCCTTTTTGAAAGAACAATGTTTTACTGTCCTTTCGTGAATGACCTTGCAAATAAGCAAAATCAACTGCAATATAAAGAGAAAAAGGCTGCTTCACGATGAGCAAAATTACATAAAGAAATGTGTAAAAAAGTCCTAAATAAACATTATTCCATATCATCTGCTCGGCTGAGCCGGATAGTAAATCGACCGTAGTACCAATCAGCATAGAGCCTAAAATAAACAAGCCTGTCATATTGAATTGACGATCCTTAGCAAAGCGGTAAACAGTATAAATTATTCCGGGAACAGTGGACAGCAGCATCGCAGCATAGTCACCAAAAAGCTCTCGGCCAAACTTCCAGATCGCATAAGGTAAAACTGCATAAAAAAGTAATTCCAGGAAGATAACATATTTATTCGACTGTGAATTATTCGCCATAAAAGCCTCCATTACCATTATAAAAGTTGTTTATAATATTATATTACTTAAGATTATCCGACACTATATTTCATAAGATAATAACTTGAAATAAAGCATCCAAGCAAATGGATAAAACTTAAAATTACCTTACAAATAACTCGTTTCTTGTTATGTAATATTCTGTATATTCTTCTACGTATTACCTTAAGAGAAGTTTCAAAATTTTAATTTAACAGGGGGAGAGGTAAAAGGTTTGAAGGAACAAAAAGTAAGTAGGTGCTAAAATACTATTAGCTTTTTAAAATATTTATGTTACAATAACTTTCAAATAAAATAATTTCCTTCGGGGTCGGGTGAAATTCCCAATCGACGGTGATGAGTTTATCTCTAAGCCCGTGAGCCACTTTATGTGTGCAGGATTTTGGTGCAAATCCAAAGCCGACAGTTATAGTCTGGATGGGAGAAGGAATGGCAACACATTTTTAAAATTTTATTTTAAACGTGATTTTTTGCTATACACTTTTCCTGTCGCGCCTTGTGACGGGATTTTTTATTTCCATTGAAAAAATAATTTCCTTCGGGGTCGGGTGAAATTCCCAATCGACGGTGATGAGTTAACCTCTAAGCCCGTGAGCCACTTTTGTGTGCAGGATTTGGTGCAAGTCCAAAGCCGACAGTTATAGTCTGGATGGGAGAAGGAAGCAATGTCAGCAGTTTTTTGAAAATTATCTTCAAGAAGCTTATTTGATGATGCTCAATTTTCCTCTCATCGAACTCCGAATTCAATCGGGGTTCTTTTTTTTATTTTAAAAAGAGGTGAGCAGGATGTTTACAGGAATCATTGAAGAACTTGGAACGGTTGATACAATCAGCCAGTCCACACAAGCGATGGAACTAGCCATTCGCGCAAGCAAAGTTTTAGAGGATGTTCAAATCGGGGACAGTATTGCCGTTAATGGTGTCTGTCTGACAGTGAAAGAATTCTCGCCATCCGTATTTTTAGCGGATGTTATGCCGGAAACCGTCAAAGCAACAAGCCTCCAGCAATTAGCAGCAGGTGTGCCTGTCAATCTGGAACGGGCAATGTCGGCGAATGGTCGTTTCGGCGGACATATTGTTTCGGGCCATGTTGATGGAATTGCAACAATTCAACGTAAAAGACCCGTCGCCAATGCGGTTTATATTGATCTGGCAATGGAAAAGCATTTGATTGCTGAATGTATTAAGAAAGGCTCGATTACAGTGGACGGCACGAGTTTAACAATTTTTGATGTGACAGATACATTCATTACCATTTCCTTAATCCCTCATACGTATGAGCAGACTGTATTAGGCTTTAAAAAGCCAGGAGATGTTGTGAACATTGAAACAGATCTAATCGGAAAATATGTAAAAAAACATTTACAAAATCAATCGGGAAGTACAATTACAATGGACTTTTTGCAACGTACCGGATTTTAAAGGAGTGGTGATAAATGAATACGATTGAAGAAGCAATTCAGGCATTGAAAAACGGCGAGATTATTATTGTGTCAGATGACGAAAATCGTGAAAATGAAGGGGATTTTCTAGTTTTAGGAGAATTCGCTACACCGGAAAATATTAATTTCATGGCACTTTATGGAAGAGGGTTGATTTGTACACCAATTTCATCTGCAATTGCAGAAAGGCTTTCCCTTCACCCAATGGTACAAAGCAATACCGATACATATCAAACTGCTTTTACGATTAGTATCGATCATATCCATACAACGACAGGTATAAGTGCATTTGAGCGTTCTAAAACGATGTTAGCATTACTGGATTCTGCAACAAAGCCGGAGCATTTTCATCGTCCGGGCCATGTTTTCCCGCTCATTGCAAAACAGGGAGGCGTGTTGGAGCGTCGCGGCCATACGGAAGCAGGCGTCGATCTGGCGAAGTTATGCGGTTCGGTTGAAGTCGCGGTCATCTGTGAAATTATGAACGAAGATGGTTCAATGGCCCGCATGCCGCAGCTCGAAAAGATAGCACAAAAACATAACCTGAAATTTATTACAATCGAGGACTTAGTTCAATATATAAAATTAACTACTGTAATGGTATAAAAAGGAGCAATTAAAATGGGAAAAACATTTGAAGCACAATTAGTCGGAACAGATTTGAAAATCGGAATTGTCGTAGGGCGATTCAATGAATTTATTAATGATAAATTATTAAGTGGTGCAATTGACGGCTTAAAACGTCATGGTGTTGATGAAGCAAATATTGATACAGCATGGGTTCCAGGTGCTTTTGAAGTACCGTTCGTAGCGAAAAAAATGGCTGAAACAAATAATTATGATGCAGTTATCGGATTAGGTACTGTCATTCGCGGATCTACAACACATTATGATTATGTATGTAACGAGGCAGCAAAAGGAATTGCAAAAGCGGGCTTGGATACAGGAGTTCCGGTAATTTTCGGCATTGTCACAACAGAAAATATTGAACAGGCGATCGAACGTGCTGGTACGAAAGCAGGTAATAAAGGCTACGACAGCGCGATGTCCGCAATTGAAATGGCAAACTTGAATAAAATGTTCTAATAAATATTATTGCAGGCCACTCCAAAATTTTGGGGTGGTTTTTTCTTTGCTTTCAATAACAAGTTTACAAATTATTTCCTGTAAATTACTATTACGTTATACGATATACCGCGTGACATAATAGCTGGAGGAATGAATATGTCTTATAATGGCGGACCGATGACTGAAGCAATGTATTATGTGTTATTGGCGTTAATGCGTCCTAACCATGGTTATCAGTTAATGCAATCCATTTCAGGAGTATCAAATGGCCGTTTAACAATGGGGCCCGGAACGTTATATGGTGTCCAATCACGAATGCAAAAGGACAGATTAATCGCTTTGTCAAAAGACGATGGGCGGAGAAAAATATATGAAATTACAAAAGAAGGTGAGCATGCATTAAGAATAGAATATGCTCGTCTAAAATCTCTGATTTTCGACAGCAGTATTTTAGAGGAGAGAAACGATGACTAAAATGGTGCGCAAAATCCGACCAACCAACTACTGGCGAATCGGAGAACATGAAAGCTGGTTTTCGGATATGTCGTTACAAGGGTTGCACATTCATAAAATGGGAACTAATTTAGCCACTTTTAAAAAAGGCGACCCGAAGCGAATCGAATACCGGATTGAAGTGACAGACAGGAAATTAATTACTTATGAGCAAATTGATCTGTACGAGGAAAACGGCTGGGAGTATGTCACAAGCTATCAATGGTTTCATGTTTTCTCTTCGCCAACTGAAAACAATGCGCCCGAAATCCACACAGATTCTGCAGAACAGGCATTTACATTACAGCGGCTAAGTAAAAAACTCGTATTTAATTTAATATGGATTTCTCTGGGAGTAGTCCTGATTCTGGGTATGCTTTTGACGATGTGGTTTTTGGATGGAACCCCGATCTTACGGTTAGTTGAAGGATATGTCGTTCAGCAAAGTATCCTTGCTCTCGTCTATATTCACTATGTTTTTTACGCGATAAGAGCTATACTAGCGATTAAAGAATTGAAGGAAAGTTTAATAGAAGGCAAAGCCATCAATCACCACGCCCCCTGGAGAAAAACTTTGCGGAAAAATAGTGTATTTTCGGTTGTTCTCATAGGAATTATTCTTATAAGCGGCTTAATGCCATTTTATCAATTAAAAAAAACGGATACCTTTACACTTCCAAAAAATGAAGAAAACTTACCGTTTGTCCGTTTAGCCGATATCGAACAAAATTCACAGTTAACCCGGGATGGATATTCTAGTGATGAAGTTGATTGGGCGAACCGCTATACAACAAATTGGAGTATCTTTGCACCCGTGCAGTTTGAGACAGATGAAAATGGAATAATTAAGGATGAAATGTGGTTGGATAAAAGCGGTACATACTCACCGAGCGTTTCTACTGAAATATACAATTTAACATTTCAGGTGTTCGCTAAACCATTGCTGTCTGACTTGATGGAGTGGCATACATACGGAGATGAGAGGGAAAGTTTTATCGTAAAGAAACACCCTGGTTTTGATCACCTTGTTACGCGCGAGGATAAAGAATGGAAACAATTAGTTGCTTCAAAAGGTAAGGTGGTTATGTATATACGTTATTACGGATATGCAGAGCTTGATGTACTAGTGGAAAATGCAGCTCAGAAAATATTGCTGCTTGCGGATAGTTAGTTCCAGGCAATGTAAAAGGCAATCTTACTTGGGTAGGGTTGCCTTTTTGCTTAGAACATTTCAATTTTTTTATTGCGTCAGGGAGTGCTAAAATGGTTTCCTGGTCCAATTTATTTATTTACAAACATTCCCTGCTATTCTATTGTTAGGTCAGATATATAGGGGGGGAGAGCGATGGCGGAAATAGTACACAGAATAAGACCCGGGCAGTATTGGCGTATCAAGGAACATGAAAGCTGGTTTTCAGATATGTCCGAGCAAGGGTTGCATTTTTATGAGATTGGTACTCATTTTGCAAAGTTTAAAAAAGGCGACCGCAAAAGAATGGATTACCGACTGGAACTGGCAAAAAGCAAATATATCTCGAGTGAAAAAATACGCTTATTTGAAGAAAACGGCTGGGATTATATTGCGAGTGACCGCAATTTTCACGTGTTTGCTGCTCCGACTGATCGTAAAGTAAATGAACCACCAATAGATCGAGAAGAGCAAATCTCAATAGCAAAAAAGGCTTTTAATAAAACATTATTTAATTTTATAGTTAATTTAATTGCAATTATTGTAATCACTACGTTTTTCATAAAAATTATTGAAAACGGAAATATTACTGTTTCGCAACTGATAGATGGATTTACACTTGCCCCATTGTTAGTCTTATTTGTTAATTTTATACAAATACTTCCGATAGGTAAAAGCTTATTTGAAATTAATCGTTTGCGGAATGAACTTAAAGATAGGAAAGTAGACGATCAACAAATACCATGGGAAAACTTTTATTGGTCAAGTATAGTCTTCAGTTTCTTATTATTAGTAATTACATTAACTATTGTGTTTATACCGATTTACCAAATATGGAGTATGAAAACAAACCCTTTACCAGAAGAAGATACAGGGCTGCCAATTGTCCGTCTTGCTTCAATTGAAAATCAGCCGCATCTTAAAAGGAAGCCATTTTATTTCGAAGGAGAGGATTTGGGGAGCACCTACTCATCACAGTGGAATATTTTCGCTTCTGTACAATATGATTCAACAGAAAGGGGCGTTATTCAGGATGGGGAATGGTACGATCCAAATAATGCATATCAACCATCAATCTCATCGGAAGTTTATAAGTTACGGTTCCATTCCCATGTTAGCTCATTAGTTAATGAGTTAATAATCAAGCATACATATGGAAGTGAACCTGCAAGTTTTAAAGAAAGAAAACACACAGCTTTTGATCGTCTGCTAATTAGGGATAATTCTTTTCACAAAGATTTTCTATTTGTAAGGGGTCGGATCGTGATGTATATCAATTATACTGGTCAGGTTGAAGATAATGTAATCATAGAGAAAGCTGCAGAAAAAATGGCATTGCTTGCTGACGATTGAAGGAATCGCTAGTAATATTCAAATAATCATTTAAATCATCTAATATCAATTTGACATCTTCTAATAAGTTACCGATTTTCTAATATATGGCACTTGTTCTAATAATGCTCTTAGATGTTCAATTAAACATTCGGAATATGCTAATAAACCTTTGGTGTTTTCTAATAAATATAAAATTCTTCTAATAAAATCAGTCACAGGTCATATCATCAGAATTCATACAAGTAACGCCACACTAGCAATCCATTAAACATAAAATTCCCCTAGCTTCATTTTGATGAACATGTTACCATATTTAAAAATTCAGAAAATGAAGGTGAGTAAATGGAGAATCTTGTGTTCTTTATCATTGCGTGTGTTCTTCTGATTGTATTGCCGGGTCCTGATACAGCGATCGTTACGAAAAATACGATTGTTAACGGGCAAAAGGGCGGATTTCAAACGATGGTCGGCTCTTGTGCGGGGTTAACCGTCCATACAATTGCGGCGGTTGCGGGGCTATCGGCGATTATTGTAAAATCTGCCGTGGCATTTACAGTGCTGAAATACGTTGGAGCAGCTTATTTATGCTATTTAGGTATCAAAACATTAATGAGCATGCGTGCGAAAAAAGCGGATACGGGGGAAATGACGGACATTCCGGAAATTGAAGCTAAAGGAAATTCATATTTTAAGCAGGGTCTCATTACAAATATCACAAACCCTAAAGTAGCAGTATTTTTCCTGACGTTTTTACCGCAATTCCTATCAAAAGGGGCAGAACCATTTTGGCCATTTTTGACAATGGGAATTATCTATATTGTTTTAACATTTATTTGGTTTGCGCTCTATGTATTTTTATTAAACAAAATCCGCAATTTCATGAAAAAACCTGCTACACAATCGGTGATCGAAACGTTAACTGGAGCGGTTCTAATCGGCTTTGGCATCAAACTTGCATTTGAAAAACAGACGTGATAGTCAACATGTGCGTAATTCACAACCACATTGCCTTTAAAACGCAATAGCCTTTCACCGCTTATTCTTTTTTAAAGAAGGGTATAGTTCCCTAATTCTAGAAAAAAGGATGATGAAAAATGGGCTTGTATATTACAATGTGGATAGCCATGATCGCTGTAATAGTAGTAAATGCGCTATCAAATACACTGCCGTTAAACGGGCAGACGGCATCAGAAATTTCGAATCGATTAGAAGTATTATTTACGCCAGCAGGCTACGTGTTTTCAATTTGGTCTTTAATTTATATACTGCTTGTCATATGGCTGATTACTATATACCGCAAAGTGAAAGACAATCGTTTTAAAGGAAAAGTGGGTATTTTATTTATCATCAGCTGTATATTTAATATTGCTTGGCTGTTCAGCTGGCATTATGAACAGTTTATACTATCCATTATCGTAATGTTCTTTTTGTTATTTACACTCATTGCGATTTACCAGCAGTATAAAAACACGGAGAAAGGTCTTTCAGAACGCTTTCCGTTTTCATTTTACTTGGCGTGGATATCTGTAGCGACAATCGCTAATGTAAGCTATGTGTTAAAATATCATGGTGTCGATTTGGGGATTTCAGAGGTAATCGGATCACTCGTACTTGTCGGGGTTGCGGTGATTCTCGGTTATCTGGCCGTTGCGATTTCAAAAGATATTTTCTTTACACTCGTCATCGTATGGGCACTAATCGGTATTGCGGTAAAAACAGATGAGACGACAATGCAGAACGGTACAATTGCATTAACTGTAATATTAATTATCGCGGCGCTCATTCGCTATATGCGTATGAAGACAAAAAGGCTAGCCTAATGAATAAGGGTTGTAGAAAAGTCGGTGATGACTTTTACTACAACCCTTTATTTTGACATTATTTAAAAAATACAATTGACATAAAGCCCATGTAAAAACATAGTGTGAGCGCAAAAGTCATGGCAGCCGATACAACGACCGGCAGCTGTTTAATATAACTTATGATGACAAGACCGATGAACAGTGCAGTCAACAGGAAAAATCCTAATCCAATACCAGTCATTTGCAGATAACCTCGCATGCCGGCTTCAATCGAGCTACGGTAGAACATTTCAAAAAACGGCGAGATTTCCTGAACATAAAAAGTGGGTGGCTGTTGTTCACTATATAGCGCGGTAATGAATAAAATCAACACGAGCAAAACTGTTTCGATTCTTACCCACGTACGTGGTTCAAATAATGGCTTGTCCATTTTCAGTTTAATAAGCAGGCCGTTTGCCAAAACAATAACAGTCAAAGGTACGAGCAGAACATGCTTTATGAACAAAAAATGTCCATAATTACTCGACCAGCTTGTCACATAGCCCGGTACGATTGTGTCAGTCATAAGAACACCTGTTAATGCAACAGCAGTAAAAGCTACGAGAGCAACAGGGGAGAACCACTTCAAAAAAGCGTCCCAGTTTTGCGCATCTTTTGAGAAAAAGCTCATCAGTACTAAGATGCCGAGCCATACACTGATAGCAAGAAGGTGAACAAAATCCAGTGCCGACCCGACAATGCCTGTCATCGAACCTGCATGACTAATATAGCCAATTGCCGCCATAATGGCGATTAAAATAAAAATTGACATGAACGCTAAAAGCTTCGTAGGTTTCTTCATAAATTGGCGAATCATTATAAGCAAAATAAACGTAAAGCCAATGACCGCGAGCCATGAATGGCCAACTTTAAATTTTATAAGCAGCATAACCACTGATTCCATGAAGCCAAACTGTGGTGTCAAAATTGTCAGCAATTGAATATTCGGTACAAATGTGACAACCGGCAAGATGACCGCGCTAACAATGAGCCACTTTGCAGAAACATCAATTTTCGGACGAACTGTTTCTGGGATACAGTACAGGATAAATGAGCCCATAAGAAGTGCTAAACTAACATAGAGTAAAAATTGACTAAAAATGGTCAATGCTATCATTTTACATTTTTCCGTTTAGCAATCGTGAAAATACTTACTATTATAATAAGAAGTAAAAGGGCTCCAACGATATATAGTAATGTATTGTTTGATGATTCTTCCTCATCTACCGCAGTCGTTTCCGCTGCATTATTTTCTACCGTTTCGTTTACTTCTACTTGCTCTTCATTTTCTTCTGTAACTTTTTCTTCGACCGGTTCTTCAGCTACAGGTGCATCAACCGTAAATGAGAATTTACCTGACAATGGATGGCCATCAGAACTAATACTATTCCACTCAACAGTATAGTCATCATTTGGTAATGGGGAATCAAAAGTACCCGTTAATACACCATCGACTAAATCCATCGTAACCGTTTCTATTTCTTCACCGTTACTTGAAATGACTTTAAATGTACTGCCTACTTCAATTTTCCCGGCGTATGTAAGTTCGATCGCCTGCAATGTTTCTGTTACAACTGCTCCATCTTCTGGGTTTGTCGTGTCTAAGTACGTATGTGCTGCTACGTTCGGTACAGCTAAAAATAACGCAGCAAGAATCGATAATAATATTGTTCTCATATTAATATGATTCTCCTTTCATAGGTTTTTTTACTCAATCCATATTGTAGCCGAACAATAAAACATTTGCACTGTTTCCGCTTTTTAAACTTGAGGAAATGTCAGTAAGAGAGAATTGTTATGCTATAATATTGTCACAAATGAAAAGGGGAACAACATGAAACATTTTGTAGAGGATATTTATTTAAATGGACATAAACAGGCGGTTCTGCTTTTACATAGTTTTACGAGCAATGCGAAAGAGATGCACTATATGGCACAAATGCTTCATAGTAAAGGATATACAAGTTATGCACCAAATCTGGCAGGGCACGGAGCATCACCGGAACAATTATTTGCAAGTTCTATGGAGCAGATATGGAAACATAGCAGACAGGCAGTTCAATTTTTAATCGATGAAAAATATGAAGCGATTACGGTAATTGGCCAGTCATTAGGTGGTGTACTAGGAATAAGACTGGCAAATGAATTCCCTGAAGTGAATGCTTTATGTATTATTTCTTCACCAGTATTGGAGCGGCCTGTGGAAGGTCTGGAACAGCGTGTTGTCTATTATTCCAAGAGGTATTTACAAAATAGAGGAAGTTCTGAACAGGAACTGCAAGATTTTTTAGACGATCACTTTCCAAGACCTGCCGAAAAACTGATTGCACTGCAGCAGTTTATCGTTGAAACAGGAAAACAGCTTCATTTACTGAAACAACCGCTTTTCCTGGCAAAAGGTATGCTCGACGAACCGGTTTTCCACCAAAGCATTGATATAATTGAAAAGACTGCAATTAGCAAATCTATTACGAAAAAAAAATACGCCAACAGCGGCCATCTTATTACATTAGGAAAAGAACGCGAATTACTGACGGAAGATATCATTCGATTTATCGAGGGAACAGAAAAAGGAACTGTCTAATTTTAGACAGCTCCCCGTGTTATTCTTCTTCGTTGTTAAACCATAGTGGGTCATTGTCATCTACATCGCCATTATAATTAATAAAAATCTCTTCGCCGGCTTCAATATCTTTATAAGCAAAGAAATCGAATGTTTCGTTGTCGAAATTAATTTCATATGTGGCATTCGGCTCATAAGAATGGTTAAATAGCATCCCGTAGCCTAATAGGATTGCAGAGCGTCCAATGCCAAATTCAAACGCATAATCCGCAAGATTCGTTTTTTCAATATGTTCATGCTGCTCGTTTGGATAGCTTAATACTGGTGCTTGGTGGAATAACGTTCCTTTAGGAATTGCATTAATCGCAAAAATGCCGCGATTATATTCACCATCACTTATCGGGGAATTCTTTACTTCGATCATATTTTTTCGCCTTCTAACTTTTAAGATTCTTTCTTACTGTAACATGTATTATAGAAGAAAGGTTGATTTATTACTTATTTTAATTACATAAATAATTCATGGGAAGGGTGAAGTTCATGCAAAAACTGCAATTTGAAGCTGCATGGGATAAAACAATTTCAGCTCAGGACCGATTATTAATCGAACAAGCTTTTCATAAAACAAAAGAACAGGATAAGTGCATTTCCTGTTACATAATTCGAACGGCCACTAATCATAAAGAACAGAAGCTCATTATAACGCTTATTCATAATCGGACAGATCAACCACTTAATTTCCATAATAGGGAAGTAAGCATTATAACAGAAGCGGGGAAAATTACTCAAAATTTTACAATTGATGCACTCAAAATTCCTCCTTATTGTTCAATGCCATGGACTTTTATTTTCGACGAAAGTATTAATTTTGTTTTCACAGAAATAAAACAGATGTATATTGAAATATAATAGGATTGAGGTGAAGGAATCGATGCATGAAATGAATGCAGGAATTTGGCTCACATTCGTAACCCCTATCTTTTTAATCACTGCATTATATTTTACACTGTCTTTTTTTCAGCACTTGAAAATCGATAATGTTCGATTAATGACACAATCTAAGTGGGGTGCAGTCATCTCACTGGCGATTGCATTAATTGTACCGGTGATTTATCAAATTGTTGTTTATTATCAAGTCATGAATTATTAAACATGGTAAAAACCAAAAGACCGCTATGTAAATAGTGGTTTTTTCTTCTTCTAACTCCAAAATCACCCTATATATCTCATAATTAATTTGTAAATAAATACAAATAAATACGTTTTTTTACGTTAATCCGCAAAAAGCATACTATTCCAGTAAGGATTGTTTAAATTAACTGTTGACATTGAATAAAAGCATCTGTAAACTTACGAATTAAGATTACTGAATTGCTAGAAAATTCTATTTCCAGTAAAAGAAATACATCAAATTAAATTAAGTGCCTAGATTTTTTTTGTTTTATATCCATACTATTTTTATAGGTATTATATTCATTGATTAACGGAAAAGTAGTATACACCGTAAAAGGTGAACTGTCAGAACAGGAATTGCTTACACTCACTAAAAAATTTCTTTATTAAAGGAGAATCTTTCATATGACATTTTTTAATCAAGAAACAATCGCTCTCCATACAGGTCAAACAGTTGATCCGGTAACACGCTCGCGTGCAGTTCCGCTGTATCAGACAACTTCGTATGTATTTGATGACACGGAACATGCAGCAAACCTATTTAAATTACAGGAAAGCGGCTATTTATATTCGAGAAATGCCAATCCGACAAATGCTGTATTTGAAGAACGTCTTGCTGCATTGGAAAACGGTGTAGGAGGATTTGCGGTCGCTTCAGGACAGGCGGCCATTTTAATTGCTGTACTGACTGTCGCACAGGCAGGCGATGAGATTGTAGCAACGAACGCCCTTTATGGCGGCACCTATACATTGTTCTCTAAAACATTGCCTCGCTTCGGTGTAACAGTACGCTTTGTCGAAGGATCTAACTTACAGGAAGTTGAAGCAGCAATCAATGATAAAACACGTGCCGTATTCACTGAAACAATCGGCAATCCGAGCTTGCAAATTGCAGATATTGAAGGATTGGCACAAGTAGCGCACCGTCGTGATGTACCGCTTATTGTTGATAATACATTTGCGACACCTTACTTATCAAAGCCGATTGAATTTGGAGCAGATATTGTAGTACATTCCACAACGAAATTTATTGGCGGTCACGGAACTTCTTTAGGCGGCGCGATTATTGATGGCGGTAAATTTGAATGGAAAGCACCTCGATTCACAAGCTTCGTAGAGCCAAATGAATTAATCGGCAACCGTTCATTTGTTGAAGCAGCAGGAGAAAAAGCATTCATTGCGAAGGCACGCTTTGAACTAGGGCATGATCTAGGCGCCACATTATCACCTTTCAATGCATGGCTCTTCATTCAAGGTCTTGAATCACTCGCAGTGCGCGTTCGTCAGCATGTTGTGAACGCACAGGCAGTTGCTGAATATTTATCGGAACATGATCTAGTGGAATGGGTAAATTATCCGACACTACCTGGTAATGATCCTAACAATTTAGTAGAGAAGTATTTACCAAAAGGGGCAGGTTCGATTTTCAGCTTTGGTATCAAAGGCGGACTAGAGGCAGCAAAGGCATTTATTAATAATGTTCAGCTACTTTCACATGTTGCCAATGTTGGCGACTCGAAGTCACTTGTCATCCATCCGGCAAGCACATCGCATTCACGACTATCACCGGAACAGCAATTGGCGAGTGGTGTAACACCTGGTTTGATCCGTTTATCAATAGGTTTGGAAGATATTGAAGACATTAAAAACGACTTGGCACAAAGCTTGCAAAAAGCTGCCGAAGTTGCTCAAATAACAAAATAATAGGGGGATTTAAAAATGGCGATTGCAGTTGTAGTAAATGATGAAGGTATTGTAACACCGATTGTGGAAGGAACAATTTTACGTATTGTTCAGCAGGACCATTCTGTAGAAGATTTGCGTAATCCGGCACTTGATTTAACAGAAGGACGCCGTGGCGCAACATTACGTAAAGCAATTGAACTGGGAGCGACAACTTTTGTTGCACCGCCTGAAACTTTCTGTGAATTATCTTACAAAAAAGCACAGGAAGAGCAGATTTCGTTTATTAACATTCCGGCAAACCAATCTTTTGCACAGGTGGCAGAACAGATAAAATCAGGCACAATTCAACAATCAAACGAATTACCGGCTGATGAAGTAGTAGCAAGTGCACCGGTTACAAAATAAGGGGGGAATTAAAATGACAAAAGTAGAGTTTATTACAATGGCGCCAACTTCCGGCGATAGTGAATATGTAGGAAATCAAACGTCAAATAAAGGTGTACAAACATGGTCAGGTGTCGGTGTTGATTCGGATCGTGAACCTTCTGTAGATTATATTGCAAAAGTTGCACAGGCCGCTGAAAAAGCAGGCTTCTCAACGTTATTGTTACCGATTGGCGGAAGCTGTGTAGATTCATTGGTTGCTGCATCGCATTTGACTGCACATACAAAGACATTGAATTACCTGATTGCAGTTCGACCTGGTTCTACTGCGCCTACGCAACTGGCAAAACAGTATTCATCAGTCAACTACTGGACGAATAACCGAGTATTTGTCAATGTCGTAACAGGCGGAGCGCCAAAAGAACTTGAAAATGACGGGGACTTCTTATCACATACAGAACGTTACAAGCGTACACGTGAGTATATTGAAATTTTAAAACGCCTGTTTAACGGGGAAACATTTGATTATAATGGCGAGTTCTACACATTAAAAGGTGCAAACTTACCATTGCCTGTTAAAAATGCACCTCCGATTTTCTTCGGCGGTTCATCACCAATTGCAAAAGAAGTCGCAACAGATGTGGCTGACGTCTACATGCTTTGGGGCGAAACATTGGAAACGACAAAAGAAGAGCTGGAATCGGTTGTTAAACTGGCAAAAGAAAAAAATCGCGATCTTTCATACAGTGTTTCATTCCAGGTCGTTTTAGGTGAAACAGAAGAAGCAGCATTTGAAAATGCGAACAAAATTATTAGCCAAGTGGACCCGGAAGTATTGGAAGCAAAACATGCCAATACAGTAAGCAACGGAGCAGTGGGTGTGAGCCGCCTTCATCAGTTGATGCTTGAGTCAAAAGACAATAATTTCGTGATTGCACCGAATATTTGGGCAGGGTTGACACAAGTGTTATCGGGCAATTCGATTGCGCTTGTCGGCACACCACAGCAGGTAGCTGAGCGCATTGTGGAGTTTGTCGACTTAGGCTTTGACAAAGTACTGCTTCGCGGTTTCCCGCATTTGGAAGTAATCGAAGAAATTGGAGAGAAGGTCATTCCACTTGTTCATGAAATATTGGCTAAACGCGAAGAACAGTTAGTGTAGGAGGTACACAAATGACGAAAAAACAAATGAAATTAGGCGTCTTTTTAATGGGTACAGGGCATCATATCGCTTCATGGCGACATCCGGATGCACAAGCTGACGCAAGCGAAAATGTCGAGTTTTTTAAAGAAGTTGCTGTAAAAGCGGAGCAAGGGAAATTAGATATGCTGTTTTTAAGTGATGGCTTATCTTTTAACGAGCTTTCACACCCGGCAGAACAAGTTCGTTTTGAACCACTAACATTACTAAGTGTCTTATCAACAGTGACTAAAAATATAGGTTTAACAGCTACTGCTTCAACAACATACAATGAGCCATTTCATATCGCTCGTAAGTTTTCATCTCTTGACCATTTAAGCGGCGGACGAGCCGCATGGAATATTGTTACAAGTTACTATTCGGCAGAAGCGAGCAACTTTAACAAGGATCAGCATCTGGATCATTCTCTACGCTATGAACGGGCAGATGAATTTGTCGAAGTAGTAAAAGGATTGTGGGATTCTTATGAAGATGGTGCATTGGCACGCAATAAACAGACGGGTGAATATATTACAAAAGGGAAGCTGCACACATTAAACCATAAAGGTGAATATTACGCAGTACGCGGTCCGTTAAATTCATCGCGTCCGCCTCAAGGAAGACCGGTGTTAGTGCAGGCAGGATCATCGGAATCCGGTACGACACTTGCTGCACAACAAGCGGATGTTATTTTTACAGCACAGCAGACGCTTGAAGACGCACAACAATTTTATAAAAAACTGAAAGACAAGGCAGTCGCTGCAGGACGTGACCGCGATGATATCAAAATCATGCCGGGCGTATCGATATACGTGGCGGAAACAAAAGAAAAGGCCTATGCCAAATATGAGGAACTGCAACAGTTAATTACGCCGGAAATCGGCCTGGATTTTTTAGCAGACTATTTAGGTGTCGATCTGTCACAACATGACCTGGATGGCCCGCTGCCGAAAAACATTCCTCCGACAAACGGTAACCGTAGCCGTCAGCAGCTGATCATCGAACTGGCGGAACGTGAAAACCTGACGATTCGTGAGCTGTATTTGCGCATTGCCGGTTCACGTGGTCATCGCATCATTTTTGGTTCACCAAGTGAAATAGCTGATCAGTTAATAGAGTGGGTAGATCAGGAAGCGGCGGATGGCTTCAACTTGATGCCTCCGTATTTCCCGGGCGGCTTTACCGATTTTATTGATTTAGTTATTCCGCAGCTACAAAAGCGCGGGGTATTCCGTACAGAATATGAAGGAAAAACACTACGTGAGAATTTAGGGTTAAAACAAATCCCATCTCGTTATACTTTACAAAATATTTAGGAGGAGTGAATCATGACAAAAGCGATTTTAATTAATGGTGGAAACAGTGTGACATCGCGATTAACAGGCGTTCAGCAATCAATTGAATCATTGCTTGAGCAACAAGGCATTTCGCATGAAACAATTCAGGTTCATCAGTTGCCTGCAGAAGATTTAATTACTGCAAACTATGCGAGTGAAGCAATAGCTGAAGAAATTGTCAAAGTAGGGGAGGCCGATATCGTATTTTTCCTCACACCGATCTATAAAGGTTCCTATACTGGCATTTTGAAAACATTCATCGATTTACTGCCGCAAAAAGGGCTGGAAAACAAAATTGTCTTACCAGTTGCAATCGGCGGGTCAATTGCACACTTATTGGCATTGGAATATTCATTGAAGCCGGTACTATCGATTTTAGGGGCGACGACAATTTCTAGTCCAATTTATATCGTGGATTCACAAGTAATTCAAACTGACAATGGCTTAACATTGGAAGAAGCAGCAAAAGAACGCATCGAAAAGGTGTGGGAAAGTGTTGCACCCAAAAGTAAAGTAACTGTATAAAATGAACCTCGCGAAGGAGTCATGCCCTTCGCGGGGTTTTTTATTGAATAAATATCTCTAATTTATTGTCGATTTATTAATGAAGTGCCTTTTATTTACCGTAAAAACGGTAATACTCTCAGTGTATTGAGCTTACAAAAAAGGAGAGGTTCCTATGAATTATAAAAAGATTACAATTGCAGGAAGCGGTGTTTTAGGCAGTCAAATTGCATTTCAATCCGCATTTTTCGGATTTGAAGTAAGTGTTTATGATATCAATGAAGAAGCAGTTGCTATGGCCAAACAGCGAATGGCCAAATTAAGAACAACATATGGCGAATATTTTCAAGATGTTGACCGTGCTGAAAAAGCGTCTGGCACACTTCAGTTTTACACCGATTTAGCAGAAGCAACAAAAGATGCAGATCTTGTTATTGAAGCAGTGCCGGAACGTATAGAAATCAAACAGAATTTTTATGAAAACCTTGGGAAAGTGGCACCTGAAAAAACAATTTTTGCTTCCAATTCCTCAACATTATTACCAAGCCAATTTGCCGAATTTACGGGTCGTCCGGAAAAATTCCTGGCATTACACTTTGCGAACTCTATTTGGCAAAATAATACGGCGGAAGTAATGGGACATCCCGGAACAGATATGCAGTATGTTGAACAAGTGGCAGATTTCGCCCGTAATATCGGCATGATTCCTTTTGTGCTGAAAAAAGAGCAGCCTGGCTATATTCTCAATTCATTATTAGTACCGTTTTTATCTGCGGCAATGGAGCTTTGGGTGAAAGATATTGCAGATCCGCATACAATCGATAAAAACTGGATGGTTTCAACAGGGTCACCACGCGGACCATTTGCAATATACGACATCGTAGGAATGGAAACACCGTATAATTTAAACTTAATGAGTGCAGAGCACGATTCTGCAGCAAAATTAGTGGCAGAAAAAATCAAACGCGAAATGATTGATCAAGGTAAAATGGGCGTTTCAACAGGCGAAGGTTTCTACAAATACCCGAATCCTGCCTATATGGATCCTGACTTTTTAAAATCGAATTAATAGCATAAGTATGGATAACACTGATCCAATCCCGTGAAGGAATATATGCTTCACGGTTTTTTTGTTGAAACTTGTGAATGATAATCTCAAATTTGTTATTATTATACAAAAGGGGGTGGGTTGATTGAGCAGACGTTTCATGGCAATGCTTGCAGTAACATTGCTCGTTTTTATAAGCAGTACAGTTGTTTTACATAGCAAAACAATCGAAGAACCGCTCATTATTCCGTTTGGTACTCAAGTTTTGCAGGAAGGTAATGAGGAGGAGCAATTCATAACGGTTAGTTACTTAACAAATCGTAATGAGAATGTGGAGATTCCATATATTAGTGCGGGAAATTTACAGTTGAGTACTATAAACGATAAAAATGATGGACAGTTTAATCCTTTAAACACTAAAGTAGATACAAAAATGGAAACCTACCAGTATTACGAATTGCATTCGGTTCAATTTAAAGTGGAAGAAAATATGTTTGAGTTGCTAAAAGACTTGAATGAGGTGACAGCTGTATTTTCAAATGGAAACAAGCAAACATTTCCGCTGAATGTAGCAATATTGGAGAAATATAACGGTAAACCGTTTACAGTAAAGCAACAGCATGAATTAGTTGAGGAGGGTGCACTTACGACATTTACTGTCAAAGAAGTGGCAACGATTAAATCAATCGAATCGACCTTTCCATTAGAGAATATCGGTATTTATAAAGATGAGAAGTTATTGACACTTCCATACAATACAGAAAAAGGAGAAAACCTATCAATCCGTACTTCCTCCAATTTTAGTTTTTGGCCATCGATGTATACCGATATCATTCTACACGGAACACTTGATACAGGGGAGCCTTTTCTTGAAAATTTGAGATTTTATATGGATAATCCACCTTCTGAACAATATGTTGAAAATTTCGTACAGGAAATGGGTGATCGCTAATGCATCAATTTTTTTCGCGGTTGCTAATTGGATACCTCATCATTATTTTTGACGTGCAAATCGGAATTGACTGGTTTCCGGATATTATTGGATTTGTTGTGATAGCTTTTGCAATTCAAAAATATGCTCATTCAAAATACTGCAAAACTGCTTTCTGGTTAAGCTTGTTTTCTGGGATTCTATCTTTATTTGAAATGCCGTTACTGCAGGGATTCTTTACAGGGGGTCCGCAAGAATTCTTAATCATTTATGAATTTATTATGAGTTTTGTAAACCTAATATTTTATTATTATATTTTGGGGATTTGCTTCAGTTTTGCTGAACAGACACCGCATATGGATTACACGAAGAAGGTTAAAAATTGGCTGATAGGAAGTATGTGGTTTTTAATGACTGCAAACTATATTTTGATTCATCTCGACTGGATTGTATTTAATATCATTTACGTAATAGCAGTTATAATCGCACTCATCAGCATGATTAAGTTTATCTTGTACTGCTTTAAAATGATGAAATACGGAAAAATGATTGAATCGGACGATGCAACCAGTTCCAATATGAGTTTGGAGCCAATAACAGAGCATAAATAACGATAATTTATATCGCTGTTTTTTATAAAGTCCGTACAGGCATTATTGCAAAAACCCATCCATTTCATTTGAAGAAAATGGATGGGTTTTATGTTATTTCGACGTATATTTTTTAATCGCTGGGATGATATCGTTACCGATCAGTTCGATATTTTTCATTACTTTGTCAAACGGTACACCGCCAAAATCAATTTGGGCCATGAAGCGCTGCATGCCGAACAATTCGTATTGGTACAGTACCTTTTCAATGATTTGGTTCGGACTGCCGACCATGAGCGCATCTTCCACTTGCGGTGCCTGTTCCACTTGCCAGCGCGGATAGCCTTGGCCACGAATAGCCTGGAAACCACCGCTTAAATGCGGGTGCATCCCATCAACTGCTTCTTTTTCCGTTTCCGCAACATAAAACAGACTTGTCGTAGCAATCGGTAAAGATGTCGCATCAAAACCGCTGCGATCTGCTGCTTCGCGGTATGCATCAACAGAAGCTTTAAAGTTAATCGAAGGTCCGCCTAAAGTAGTCAGCATCATTGGAATGCCCATATAGCCAGCTTTAATCGCACTGCCAGGAGGACCGCCAACAGCTCTCCAAATCGGAATCGAACCATTTAATGGCTGAGGTAAAATATGTGCATCCTTTAAAGTCGGACGAAATTTGCCATTATAGTTTACAACCGAATTGTCATTTAACTGTTTTAACAGAGCGAGCTTTTCTTCAAAAATTTCCTCGTAGTCACGTAGACTAACCCCGAACAATTCATGTGCACCAACCCGTGAGCCGCGACCTGCAACAATTTCTGCACGGCCATTCGAAATTAGATCGATTGTCGCAAAATCTTCGTAAATACGGACTGGATCGGCTACGCTTAGCACCGTTGCAGAGCTTGCCAGTTTAATGCTTTTCGTTGCCTGAGCAATTGCACCGAGTACGACTGAATGAGCCTGTGTAGTGAAATATTGCTGATGACTTTCACCGACTGCGAATACATCAATTCCTGCCTGTTCCGCTAATTGGCTCGCTTCGATGATTTCCTGAATGCGCTGCTGCGGGGAAATGCGTGACCCTGTTAAAGGATTCGGAATATGGTCACCTAACGTATATAGTCCAAACTCCATCCCATTTTTTTCATTGATTCGATATTGTTCCATGATTATTGCCCCCTTATATAATAGGCTTCAATTTTGCTGTAATTTCTTCACGCTGCTGTTCCAAAAAATCCGGTAAATCCAATTGTTCACCGAGCGATTCCACATCGCCGTCGCGTAAAAAGCCGGGTCCATCTGTCGCAATTTCAAATAAGATTCCATTCGACTCACGGAAATATAGGCTTTTAAAATAGAAGCGGTCGACAATGCCGGAAGAGATAAACCCTCGCGCTTTTACTTGCTCATCCCAATATGCCAGTTCTTCATCGTTTTTCACGCGTATAGCTAGATGGTGAATGCTGCCGCGGCCAGGTTTTTCCGGAAGTCCGTCCTGTTCGACAATGTATATTTCCCCGAACATTTCATCATTGACCGATTGGAGCAGGGCAGTCGTTTCACATTGAGTTTTCAATTCATAACCAAAGACTTCAGTTAAAGTTCGAACCAGTTTTCCTTTATTCTTCACGGTTATTTCAACAGTGCCCATTCCTTGAATTTGATGTTGAACCGGAACCGGGGATTTTTCATACGAGTCCCAATGTCCCACTTTCGTATTTGGTGCAGCTATAAGTGCCAAACGTAAACCTTCTTCATCTTCAAAAAGGAGGGCAGGGCGTCCGGCAAACATTGTAATGCCTTCATTTTCAACGCCAAATTCATCCAGACGTTTCGCCCAATACTGCAGGCTATCGACGCTTGGTACGATCAAACCGATTTTTGTAATGGCATTTGTGCCTCGGTGAGTGCGTCCAACTAACGGAATCTCAAAAAATGAAAGCTCTGTACCAGGGCTGCCTGTTTTATCACCATAAAAAAGGTGGTACATTGATGTGTCATCCTGATTGACCGTTACTTTAACACGGCGTAAACCTAAAATATCTCGGTAAAATTTGTTGTTTCGCTGTGCATTTTTTGTAATCATCGAAATATGATGGTGTCCTGGAATTGTATACATGTTCATTCCTCCAATAATTATTTACTGCGCTGTTCGCTATTTTTTTGAATGCGGGAGATCAATTTATAAAGAGTTTTTTGCTCTTCCTTCGTTAACGATTCATCGAAAAAAGATGTTTGAAAGGCAAGTTGCGCGTCGAATGCATTGTTTAAAAGTACATTACCTTTTTCAGTTAATGAAATAAATTTCGTTTTCCAGTCTTGCTCTCTCATAATCAGCTGGTCTTGCTCAAGGCGTGACAGCATGCGTGAAATTCCACCTTGTGTTACCGTCACTTTTTTTGCAAGTTCCGATTGGGTAATTGGCTCAGATAAAGAGATTTGCATCAGCACATCGAATTGCGCCGTCGTTAAATCAAATTGCTTTAAAAATTCATTCGAAAGGTTATTACTTTCATGTGTAAAGCGCATCATACGAAGCCAAATAAGTGAGCCTAATGTATTTCTTTTCATCTGTACACATCCTTTCTTAATTATCACTTTACTACTCAACTGATTAAATTACAAGGAAAATATCTCGAATTCAAAATAAATATTTATTGTAACTATTTACCTTTTTATACGTCTATAGGTAAAGGATTTGAATAACTATTCTGTATAAATTTTAACTAGAAGAGGAGTGATATAATGAACAGACTGCTCGCATTTGGCTTATTATTTGTATTGGTTGGATGTCAAGACAACGAACATGCCGGACCCAGTGAAGAACGGGAAATCGAACCTATACAAACCGATCGCGTTATTGATCAACATGGTGAGATCGAGAACTTGGAGTTATTTCAGCAGTTTTTAAAAGAGACCGCAGAAAATAAACAAACATCGTTGGAGATGACGCGCTATACGATAGAAGGGGCACCAATTTACTGGAAAGTTGGATTTCAAGAAGGTCAATATAACATCGAGGTCGATAACCGAGAAGATAATTTCGGAAGTAAAAATATCGAAAGTTATCAATGTGATGAATTAAGTAAAGATGTTACCGGTTCTTTAACTGATTATAATTTTAAATCATGTGAAGGAGGCTTTGAGATCAATTTATTATCGGTAATTAGTGAATAAGCACATAACAAAAGGCCGATAAAATCCGTTTCAGGAGATTTTGCCGGCCTTCAAATTATATAATTTTACTGGCGATTTCCAATGCCTGTGTAAAGTCTTCAATCAGATCATCTTCATTTTCCAAACCTACAGAAAAGCGCAGCAAACCATCAGTAATTCCGCGTTTTGCACGTTCTTCAGGTTCCATCGCTGCATGACTCATTTTGGCAGGGTACGATAAGATCGATTCAACACCGCCAAGACTAACCGCAAATACCGGAATTTTCATCGCTTCGACAAAAGCTTTTGCAATCTCATAATTCGGTAAACTAAACGATAAGACCGCACCCGCTGAAGTTGCCTGTGCTGCATGAATCTCGAAGCCTGGATGAGTAGGGAGTCCAGGGTAATATACTTTTTCCACTAAAGGATGTGCATGTAAAAATTGTGCAATGCGCATTGCAACACGTGATTCCTCGTTAAAACGTACAGCCGTCGTTTTCATGTTTTGAATTAATGTGTAGCAATCCTGCACACCGAGTACAGAACCGAATGAATTCTGGACAAAATAAATTTCATTGCCCAGACTTTCCTCTTTTGTTACAACAAGGCCTGCTACAATATCTGAATGTCCTGATAAAAACTTCGTAGCGGAATGAATGACAACATCGACACCCAATTCTAGCGGCTTTTGATGCAACGGTGTCATGAACGTATTATCTAAAAAAGTGAGTGCACCGTGTTGTTTTGCGATTTCAACTACACCCCGAATATCCGTAATACCTAATGTAGGATTCGAAGGTGTTTCCATATAAATTAATTTCGTTTCCGGACGTACAGCTGCTTTTACTGCTTCAGTATCTGTAAAGTCGACAAATGTATGGGTAATGCCGTAGCGCGGCAATACTTTTGTAACGAAACGGTATGTGCCACCATATACATCTTCGGTAATAACGATATGGTCGCCTGCAGATAAAATCATAAAGCAAGCTGAAACAGCTGCCATACCTGTAGCAAATGCAAAACCTCGATTACCGCCTTCTAGTTCTGCAATCGCCTTTTCCAATGCGGCACGTGTCGGGTTTCCCGAACGAGCGTAATCATATTCGCCAAATTCATCGATTGATTCCTGATGGAAAGTCGATGATAAATACATCGGTACGTTTACAGCACCTTTTTTATCGGCATAGCCTTCACGGATCGCCCCATGAACTAACGCTGTTTCAATGCGGTTTGTCATGCAAATTCACCTCGTAACGAATCGAAAACTTGTTTTAAGTCTGCGATTAAATCTTCCGCTTCTTCAATACCTACTGAGAAACGAAGCAATCGATCACACACACCTCGTGCAACACGTTCCTCATATGGCATATCGGCATGTGTCTGAGTAGCAGGGTAAGTAATAAAGCTTTCTACGCCTCCAAGACTTTCGGCGAATGTAATCAGTTTGATTCCTTTTAAAAATGGGTTTACCATTGATGAATCTTTGATGCGGAAGGACAGCATGCCACCTTTACCTGTATACAGTACATCTGTAACGAGAGGTTCATCAGCTAAGTATTCCGCAACCTTTTTTGCATTCGCATCATGCTGCTTTAAACGTAAATGCAATGTTTTCAATCCGCGAATGAGCAGCCATGAATCCATCGGTGAAAGCACCATCCCAATGCCGTTATGATAGAATGCTAACTTCTCGCATAATTCAGAACCTTTTGCAACTACTAGACCCGCCAATACATCATTATGTCCGCCAATATATTTTGTTGCACTATGTAAAACAATGTGTGCACCTAGTTCAAGGGGACGTTGGAAATAAGGAGTGTAGAATGTATTGTCTACAATTAGCAATAAGTTGTGTTTTTCCGCCAATGCCGCATATACCACAAGATCTATTTCCTGCATCAACGGATTTGTCGGAGTTTCGATAAACAATGCTTTCGTATTTTCATTGATTAAACTTTCAACTTCATCCACATTTGTGAACGGATTATAAACCGGTTTAATATTATAGTTTTCAGCAAATGTTTTGAATAGACGATATGTTCCGCCATATAAATCTTCCGGAACGATTAATTCATCGTTCGGTTTAAATAATGACATGACAAGTTGTACTGCCGCCATTCCAGAACTGCAGGCAAATCCAGCATCCCCGTTTTCCAGCTCTGCGATTCCATTTTCGAGGATTGTACGAGTTGGATTTTTTGTACGTGTATAATCATAACCTGTCGATTCACCTATGCCCGTATGCTGATAAGCTGTTGACATATAGATCGGCGGATTGATCGCACCAGTTTTGGCATCGCTTAGATTTCCGAGCTGTACTAATTTTGTTTCAATTGAACGTTGTGACATGAATACACTTCCTTACATGAATTTGCTAAACATTTCGAATGAATCGAGTATTACATCAATTTATCATGAACAGAAGAAAGGGACAATAGGAGAAACGAGTATTAAGTAGAATAGGGGAATAATTGAAATAAAAAATAAAAAATCCTAGAATACGTTTTTGATTTGTAAACTAGGATTTAATATTTTTATTTAGATTGCTCGTTTTTTAATAAATCACGGATTTCTTTCAACAATTCTTCTTTAGCATCCAGTTCCGGTGTCGGTTCTTCCGCAACCTGCGCTTCTTTTTTTCGGTTCAGTTTCGTCAGTAATCGTAAAGCCATAAAAATGGCAAATGCAATAATAATGAAATCGATAATCGATTGAACGAATACCCCCAATGCAACCTGTGCTTCACCTGGCCCAAACTTCCATTCGTTTGTCAGGTCAATTCCGCCTGTAAGCATACCGACAAGCGGCATAATAATATTCTCAACCAATGACGTAACAATTTTACCGAACGCTGCACCAATAACAACTGCAACCGCTAAATCGATAACATTGCCCTTCATCGCAAATTCTTTAAAGTCTTTCCACATAATATAGCACTCCTCTTATCTTTATTAAACAAAGTCTAATTTTATACATTGATATTTTAATTTTCAACAGTGAAAATTACCTGCTTTTTTAGTAGAATGAAAGTTAACAACATTATTTCGTCTTAAAGATTGGTGGCTTATATGGCAAAAAGCAAGAAAAAGAATCTTATACTCTCTCCGAAAACTAAAATATTATTAATTACTTTGCTTATCCCCATCACTTTAATAGTTTATATTGTCGCATATTTCAGCTGGCAGCAGCTTCGTGGTTGGCCATTTACCGATAAAACAGTGTATCAGCAAATCCAGGAACAATTTGATTTGGAAATTCCAATCGAATATATACCTGTTTATGTCGCAGCCGAACAGAAATACGGTGTTCCATGGACGCTTTTGGCAGCACATCACCGCGTAGAAACCCGTTTTTCCACAATGAAAACCCTTATATCACCGGTTGGAGCAGAAGGACATTTGCAGTTTATGCCTTGTACTTTTGTAGGCTGGCAACATCCTTCCTGCAAAGATTTAGGGCAGGGGGACATCCCGGACCATGATAAAACAAATCCAGCGATCATAAAAAAATATGGCGGGTATGGGGTAGATGCGAATGGCGACGGTATAGCAGATCCGTTTGATATAGAAGATGCCGTATTCAGTGCAGCAAAATTTTTATCCATTGCCGGTGTAAATGATGGACTATTGAAAAAAGCGATTTTTCAGTATAATCATAGTGAGGATTATGTAGAAGATATTTTATACTACTATAAGCTATACCGGGATTACGGCAATCAGTTGAAACAAATTGCTCTTGAAGAGGACAAATAAAAAAGTGTGACGTAATGTCACACTTTTTGCTGATTATTCCAGATGCAGATTTCCAATTAAGTCGCTTTACGCATTGAGCGCATGATAAAGCTTACGATAAAGATTAAAACAATGGCACCGATTAATGCGGGGAATACATAGAAATCTGAAACTTTCCAGCCCCAGTTCCCTAAAATCATGCTACCGATCCATGAACCGACGATACCTGCAATAATGTTACCGATAATGCCTCCTGGAACATCCTTGCCTAAAATTACACCTGCTAACCAACCTAGAATACCTCCGATAATTAAAAACCAGATGAAACTCATCATACTTTCCAACTCCTTTGTTTTAAAATTATTGAATAATAATTGCATCTAGTTATTTATTTCCTATCATGCATAAGCTTAAACATTTTTTTAGCTGGAAGTTTTTAAGCAGTTCCGGAAATTATGGAAGTAATATTAATTTATATTGAATATGAATTAGGTGTAATTTTTTAAATAATTGATGCGCCCAAACATGATTTGAAATGACCAAGTGCCCATTTATGTCCGATTTCATTAAAACTTGCAACGGCATGTTCAGGAACCGTAATTTTATAACCTAAATTATAACTGTCCACTGCGGTATGCAAAATGCAAATATCTGTACATACCCCGACAAGTACAACTTCTTCCACACTGCGTTCACGAAGTAAGATATCCAAATTTGTCCCAGCAAAGGCACTATAACGGGTTTTATCAAAAGAAATAACGCGATCTTTGTATGTTTCATATAGTTCTTTTATTGAACCATACAGTTCACGACCTTTAGTTCCTACAATATTATGGGGCGGAAATAATTTTGATTCAGGATGATAGGGATCGTTTTCCACATGTAAATCGTTAGCGAATACGACAACATTATTTTCCTTAATAAACTTTTCTATTAAAGTACTAATATTTTTTTCTATTGCCTGTCCCGGCTTCCCGCAAGTTAATTTTCCATCATCCGCTACAAAATCATACGTATAATCAATTACGATTAATGCTTTTTTCATCCATTTTTCACTCCTTTTTAGTTGTAACGTTATTATGCCATGGTTTAAAAAAAAATGCGGGTAAAAACGTTGATTAAATATTCTAAATATTTTGATTTTTAATGTCAGATGATGTATAGTTAGGATATTAAAAAGATGGGGTGATTAATATGGATATGGCAATAAAGAAGAAACTGGACCGTCAAGGGTTAATTTTTGTAGGAATCCACAGTTTAATCATATTGAATTTTGCTGTTGAATTATTATTACTCTAATAGATTACGAGAATTAATAGAATCTAGCCTGAATAGGCGCTAGGTTCTTTTTTATGGAGAAAAGATTCGGAGTTAATAAATATATACAAAAAATTTTAAAAATTCACTTTTTGTAAAAAGTGTGACGAAAGAGTAAAAAGGTAACATCAATAAGGATGAAAGCGATTGCAATAAATCCAGGTTTTCTGAATTGTATAAAAAATTCAAAAAATAGTGTTGACGTTCCTGTTCATTTCGTACTATGATAACAACAATTTAGTACACCACATCACTCAAGCGACATTTTGATGTGAGCTTAAAAGGTGTAAAAACATTCGATACTTTCTAATCATAAAATTTCGAATATTCGAAAATTATATAGAAAATCGAACATATAAAAAACAGCTAGAGTAAAAGCATTACGTTGAGGGGCGTTTAAAATGAGAAGTGATATGATTAAAATGGGAGTTGACCGAGCTCCGCACCGTAGTCTTTTATACGCTACAGGTAAAGTAAAGGCGAGAGATCTAGAAAAGCCATTTATCGGTGTATGTAATTCTTATATTGATATTATTCCAGGCCATGTGCACTTGCGAGAATTCGCGGACGTAGTAAAAGAGGCCATTATTGAAGCAGGCGGGATTCCATTCGAATTCAATACAATTGGAGTTGATGATGGAATTGCAATGGGTCATATCGGGATGCGCTATTCATTGCCATCACGTGAAATTATTGCCGATTCAGCAGAAACGGTTATTAACGCACACTGGTTTGATGGAGTGTTCTACATACCAAACTGTGACAAAATTACACCCGGTATGTTAATGGCAGCTGTTCGTACAAATGTTCCTTCAGTATTCGTATCAGGAGGACCAATGGAAGCAGGTACTTCTTCTTCAGGTAAAACATTATCATTAACGAGTGTTTTTGAAGGGGTCGGTGCACATAAAGCAGGTACGATGACTGCTGAAGAGCTGCTTGATATCGAGAACAATGCATGTCCAACATGCGGTTCTTGTTCGGGAATGTTCACAGCTAACTCAATGAACTGTTTAATGGAAATGCTGGGCTTAGCATTACCTGGTAACGGTACAATTGTTGCAACAAGCGAAAAACGTAAAGAACTGATTTACGAAGCAGCGAAACATTTAGTACGCATGATCAAAGAAGATGTAAAACCACGTGACATTGTTACAAAAGAAGCGATTGATGATGCTTTTGCTCTTGATATGGCAATGGGCGGATCTACTAATACAGTGCTTCATACACTGGCAATTGCCAATGAAGCAGAAATTGACTATAACATTGAAGATATTAATAAAGTAGCAGAACGTGTACCTTACATTGCTAAAATTATGCCGGCATCGGACATTTCGATGGATGACATTGCAAAAGCTGGAGGTGTTCAGGCGATTATTAATGAATTAACAAAAATTCCAGGGGCAATTCACCCTGATAGACCAACAATCGCAGGTGTTTCAATGCGAGAGCTTGTGAAAGATTATGAAATTACTAATGAACGTGTCATTCGCACAAAGGATAATCCATATAGTGCTGTAGGCGGACTTTCCGTATTGTTCGGAAATATTGCTCCTGAAGGATCGGTAATTAAAGTAGGAGCAGTTGATCCTTCGATTAAAACCTTCACAGGCGAAGCAATTGTATTCGACTCACAGGAAGAAGCTCAACAGGCAATTGATGAAGGCTTAGTTCGAGAAGGACATGTAGTTGTCATTCGTTATGAAGGTCCAAAAGGCGGTCCGGGTATGCCGGAAATGCTGGCACCAACTTCTGCGATTCAAGGGCGCGGGCTAGGAACGAAAGTTGCTCTCATTACAGATGGCCGTTTCTCAGGTGCATCGCGCGGTATTTCAATCGGCCATATTTCTCCGGAAGCTGCTGAAGGTGGTCCGATCGCATTAGTCGAAAATGGCGATACAATTATTATTGATTTGCCAAGCAGAACAATCAATTTACAAGTTTCCGACGAACTTCTTGCAGAACGTCGTCAAAACCTAAAACCATTTGAACCAAAAATTAAGCGCGGCTGGTTGGCACGTTACTCTGCTTTAGTAACAAATGCTTCCCAGGGCGGCGTAATGAAAATATAATTTGAATACTTTAAAACGTTGATGAGGTTAAAGGATATAGAGTCTTGTATCTACCAGAGAGCCGGTATTGGTGGAAGCCGGCGATACAACTATATCCGACATCCCCTCGGAGTGAGCTATTAAACGCATTCGCTATTAGATAGCTCCGGGCATATTCGAATTGCTCGTTATTAATGAACTGTTCTCTTTGTTTTGTTGCACAAATTTCCTAAGGTGAATTTTGAAATAAAGAGGCTCAGACGGTTCGCGAGGTAACTAGATGCACACTGTTTCTTTTAGAAGCACATGTACATCGATGTTATAAATGAGGGTGGTACCATGAAAAGTCTTTTTCATCCCTACGTAAGAGGTTTTCTTTTGCGTGCGGAGAAAAAGGCTTTTTCTTTTTACCAATTTATAAATAAATGACTTCACATATAAAGTTTTGAAAAAGGAAGGAGAAATTACTATGAGTGCAAACGTTTCATTAAATCAAGAAATCGAAAAGCCCGAAGAACAACAAGTAACAAAACCGAGAGACGGTGCGGATATTTTAGTGCAGGCACTGCATGAACAAGATGTTGATATTATTTTCGGTTACCCTGGTGGGGCAGTATTACAAATTTATGATGCACTTTACCGAAATCCGATTCGTCACATTCTGACACGCCACGAACAAGGGGCGATCCATGCGGCAGAAGGATATGCACGTGTTATGAATAAACCGGGTGTAGTAATTGCGACATCTGGACCAGGAGCGACAAACCTCGTAACGGGAATTGCCGATGCGATGATTGACTCGATTCCATTAGTTATTTTTACAGGGCAGGTTGCCACATCCGTTATCGGTACAGATGCATTCCAGGAAGCGGACATTATGGGAATCACAACACCGATCACAAAACATAACTATCAGGTGCAGGACGTAGCTGATATTCCTCGTATCGTAAAAGAGGCATTCCATATTGCCAATACAGGACGTAAAGGACCGGTTGTCATTGACTTCCCGAAAAATATCTCACAAACAGTGTTCCTGGATGAAATTAAAGCTCCTGATGATATTTATTTACCAGGTTATCAGCCGACAACGAAACCAAATTATCTTCAAATCCAAAAGGCAATACAAGCATTAAGTTTAGCTAAAAAACCTTTAGTGCTAGCAGGTGCCGGGGTATTATTCGCAGATGCACGCGAACAATTGACAGAATTTATTGAAAAATACAATTTACCAATTGTTAATACATTACTTGGTCTAGGAAGCATTCACGGACAGCATAAACAATTCTATGGAATGGCTGGGATGCACGGTTATGCAACTGCAAATGACGCGATTACAAAATGCGACTTATTAATTAATATCGGTGCACGCTTTGATGACCGGTTAACTGGAAATTTAGCAACATTTGCACCGAATGCTACGATCATCCATATCGATATCGATCCGGCAGAAATCGGAAAGAATGTACCAACTGATATTCCGATTGTTGCAGATGCAAAAGAAGCATTATTTGCACTGTTGAAAAAAGATTTCCAAGGGCCGGATACGACAGAATGGATCTATTACTTAAACGATAGCCGTGATAAATATCCACTTTGGTATGAAGAAGCAGGGGAAGAAGTTTTACCGCAGCAGGCAATTGAAATTCTTCATAAATTGACGGATGGTGATGCAATTGTCACAACGGATGTTGGACAGCATCAAATGTGGGCAGCTCAATACTATCATTTAAATAATCCGCATAACTGGGTAACATCAGGCGGTTTAGGAACGATGGGCTTCGGTTTCCCGGCAGCAATCGGTGCACAATTTGCGAAGCCTGAGAAAAAGGTTATTTCAATTGTAGGAGATGCCGGCTTCCAAATGACAAACCAAGAGCTTGCATTACTTAAAGAATTCAACTTACCAGTAAAAGTAGTTATCCTTAACAACAGCTGTTTAGGAATGGTACGTCAATGGCAGGAAACTTTCTATGACGAACGTTATTCACAAAGCTTAATGCCTATCCAGCCGGACTTCGTAAAACTTGCCGATGCATATGGCATTAAAGGATACCGCATTGACAATTTAGCAGAAGCAGAAGCAATCTTTGACGAAGCGATCAATTCGGATGAACCGGTTGTAATCGACTGCCGAGTGAAGCAACTTGTTAGCGTATTCCCAATGGTTGCACCTGGTAAAGGATTACATGAAATGATTGGAGTGAAGAAGCCATGAAGCGAGTGCTTACAGTAACAGTAATCAACCAAAGCGGCGTATTGAACCGAGTGACTGGCTTATTAATGAAACGTCAATTCAATATTGAATCGATTACAGTAGGTCATACGGAGCAACCTAATTTTTCGAAAATGACGTTCATCGTCCATGTTGAAGATGAGAATAAAATCGAACAATTAATCAAACAGCTTTCGAAGCAAATTGATGTATTAAAAGTAAACGATATTACAGAAAAAGCAATCGTCCTTCGTGAGTTGGCACTTATTAAAGTAGTTTCACCGCCAAACCTGAGACTGGAAATGAATGCAATTGTGGAGCCATTCCGTCCGCAAGTTGTCGATACATCAAAAAATGTTGTGACATATGAAGTAGTTGGTCACCCGGAAAAAATCGATGCATTTATCGAATTACTCCGTCCATATGGTATTAAAGAATTAACACGTACAGGTGCAACAGCAGCGATCCGAGAAGCACAAAAAATCGAAAGCCCGCAATTATCGATTTTAAAATAAGTACTAAAAATATCAAATGAAAGCTAGATAACATTGGTTTTAAACAGGGTGGAGGATGTCATCTGAAGCCCGAATTACAAAATAAAAAAACATTCACTTAATTGGAGGAAATGAAAATGTCAAAAATGTATTATGAAAACGAAATTAACGAGCAAGTATTACAAGGGAAAAAAATCGCGATCATCGGTTATGGTTCACAAGGCCATGCTCATGCGCTTAACTTAAAAGAATCAGGTTTTGATGTAGTAGTAGGTATCCGTCCAGGTAAATCATATGATGCAGCAAAAGAAGATGGCGTAGAAGTTAAGTCTGTAGCAGAAGCTGCTGCAGAAGCGGATGTAATCCAAATCCTACTTCCGGATGAGCGTCAAAAAGCAGTATATGAAGCTGAAATAGCACCACATTTAACACCAGGTAAAGCGTTAATGTTCGCACACGGTTTCAACGTACACTTCGGTCAAATTCAACCACCAGCAGATGTAGACGTATTCCTAGTAGCTCCAAAAGGCCCAGGACACTTAGTACGTCGTCAATTCACTGAAGGCGCTGGCGTACCAGGATTATTCGCAATCCATCAAGATGCGACAGGTCAAGCTCGTGATTTAGCTCTTGCATACGGTAAAGGAATTGGTTCAGCACGTGGCGGATTACTTGAAACTACATTTGCTGAGGAAACAGTTACAGACCTATTCGGTGAGCAAGCAGTACTTTGCGGCGGTACAACTGAACTCGTTAAAGCAGGTTTCGAAACATTAGTTGAAGCAGGTTACCAACCAGAATTAGCTTACTTTGAAACATTACACGAACTTAAATTAATCGTTGACTTGATGTTCGAGGGCGGTATGGCGACAATGCGCTACTCAATTTCTGATACAGCAGAATGGGGCGATTATGTTTCAGGCCCACGTATTATCGACGCATCAGTAAAAGCTCGTATGAAAGACGTATTAACTGATATCCAAGACGGTACATTTGCGAAACGCTGGATCGCTGAAAACGAAAACGGTCGTCCTGAATATACAAAATTCAAAGAAGCTGGCGCAAACCATCAAATTGAGGAAGTTGGCGAAAAATTACGTGCTATGATGCCATTCATCAACCAAGGAAAACAAAAGGTAACAGTGAAATAATATGAGAAAAATTGACATTTTTGATACAACATTGCGCGACGGAGAACAATCGGCTGGAATTAACTTAAATACAGCAGAGAAAGTAGAAATCGCAAAACAACTAGAGCGTTTAGGTGTCACAATCATTGAGGCGGGATTTCCTGCCTCATCTCCTGGGGACTTGGAGGCGGTATCGTTAATCGCAAAAACAGTGAAGAATTCAATCGTCACAGGTTTAGCACGTGCTGTTAAAAGCGATATCGACGCAGTTTGGGAAGCAATTCGCCATGCTGAGCAGCCACATGTTCATACATTTATCGCAACAAGCCCGATTCATATGGAATATAAGCTTAAGAAAAATCCAGACGAAGTAATTGAGCAAGCTGTTACTGCGGTAAAGTATGCCAAGGAAAAATTCTCACTTGTAGAATTTTCTGCAGAAGATGGTTTCCGTTCAGACAAAGAATTTTTAGTTCGTATTTGCCAGGAAGTTATTAAAGCTGGTGCAACAACGATTAATATTCCAGATACTGTTGGTTACGCATCACCGGAAGAATACGGCGCTTTATTCCGTTATTTGCGTGAAAACGTGATTGGTGCAGAAAAAATCAAATTCTCTGCACATTGCCATGACGATTTAGGAATGGCAGTTGCAAACTCATTGGCTGCAATAGAAAACGGTGCAGACCAAGTAGAATGTACGATTAACGGTCTAGGTGAACGTGCAGGAAATGCCGCATTAGAAGAAATCGGTGTTGCCCTACATATTCGTAAAGACTTCTACGGTGTCGAAACTGGCTTGAACTTAAAAGAAATTAAACGTACCTCACAGATGGTAAGTCGTTTAACAAACGTAGTCATTCAACCGAACAAAGCGGTTGTCGGTAAAAATGCATTTGCACATGAATCGGGTATTCACCAGGATGGTGTACTGAAAAATCCAGAAACATACGAAATCATTTCACCGGCACTGATCGGTGAAGACGATATCCCGTTAGTTTTAGGAAAACATTCAGGCCGCGCAGCATTCCGTGACCGTGCTGATACAATGGGCTTCCAGCTGTCGGATGAAAAACTGAACAAAGCTTTCGCTGAGTTCAAAAAATTAGCGGACCGTAAAAAAGAAGTAACAGAAGAAGATTTAACAACGATTTTAACTGAGCAGCAAGTTTCAATAGAAGATGTTCCGTTATTTGAACTTAAATCGGTTCAAGTTCAATACGGCACAGAAAACATTCCGACAGCTACTGCATCAGTTATGACTCCTGAAGGTGAGTTGAAAACAATCGCCTCAACAGGATCAGGATCAGTAGAAGCCATTTTTAATACACTTGAACAGCTTGTTGGAGGTAAAGTCAATATTTTGGACTACCGAGTACAATCAGTCGGTAAAGGACGCGATGCACTTGGAGAAGCGGTCATTAATTTAAAATATAACGGCTATACATCAACAGGACGTGACTCAGCACAAGATGTGCTGGAAGCAAGCGCAAAAGCGTATTTAAATGCCGTAAACAGACAATTGATCCAACAGCAAGTACGCGATAAACAGGCAATTACGGTTTAATAGAATAATAAGGTTGTTCCCGTAAAGGAAAACAACTAGCAAGCTCATTATAAGAACAATAGCGCCATCTTAATTGGTGGCGCTTCTACATCAAGTTACTTCACGTAGAAAGAAAGGTGTTTTACAAATGGAAAAGAAAATTACAGTACTACCAGGTGACGGCATTGGTCCAGAAGTTGTTGCAAGTGCAGTAAAAGTATTACAAGTAATCGGGAAACGTTTTAACCATACATTTCATTTAAACTATGCGGCAATCGGCGGAGCTGCAATTGACCAGTACAATAATCCATTACCGGAAGAGACAATTGCAATGTGTGAAGCAAGTGATGCCATTTTATTAGGCGCAGTAGGTGGTCCGAAATGGGATAACAATCCCCCGGCATTGCGTCCGGAAAAAGGTTTACTAAAAATCCGCAAGCACTTTGATTTATTTGCGAATTTACGTCCTGTGAAAGCATTCCCAAGTTTACTTGCATCTTCTCCATTAAAGCGCGAAGTTGCGGAAAATGTAGACTTAATGATCGTCCGTGAACTAACAGGAGGGCTATACTTCGGAGAGCCACGTAAAAAAACAGATGCAGGTGCTATTGATACATGTGTGTATTCCCGTGAAGAAATCGAACGTATTGTCGAAAATGCATTCGAATTAGCACGTTTACGCCGAGGAAAGCTTTGCTCGGTAGATAAAGCAAATGTACTGGATACATCACGTTTATGGCGTGAAATTGTAGAAGAAAAGAAAAAGCAGTACCCAGATGTAGAAACAGAACACAACTTAGTTGACTCGGTGGCTATGAAACTGATTACTAACCCGGGTCATTATGATGTCATCGTTACAGAAAACTTATTCGGCGACATTTTAAGTGATGAAGCTTCTGTTATTACGGGGTCACTTGGTGTATTACCTTCTGCATCAATTCGCGGCGATAATTTTGGACTTTATGAGCCTGTACATGGTTCAGCACCTGAAATCGCAGGCCAAGGTGTTGCGAATCCGGCAGCAACAATTCTTTCAGTAGCAATGATGCTTCAATATTCATTCGGCTTAAAAGAAGAAGCTGCAGAAATCGAACGTGCTGTTGCAGCCGTATTCGAAGATGGCTACTACACAGCCGATTTAGCTCAGGAACATACGCGTACATTATCAACAGAAGAATGGACTGAAAAAGTACTAAACGAAATCGATGCAAGCTTCGTATCGGACAGCATTATGATTTCATATAACTAATTTCAATCGAATGAAAACTGTTGATGATTTTGGATATCAACATTATATATGGTTAAGGAACGGTGAGAACTATGGGGAAAAATATTATTGAAAAAGTGTGGGAACAGCATGTCGTACATCGTGAAGAAGGAAAGCCGGACTTACTTTATATCGACCTGCATCTAATTCATGAAGTGACAAGTCCTCAAGCATTCGAAGGACTACGCCTGGCAGGACGAAAAGTGCGTCGTACAGATTTATCGTTCGCAACTATGGATCATAACGTCCCTACAAAAAACCTGCCGACAATCAACGATCCAATCGCAAAAAAACAAATTATGACACTGGCTGAAAACGCAAAAGAATTCGGAATCGAATTAGCGGATATCGGTCATCCGGATCAAGGGATTGTCCACGTTATTGGACCTGAATTGGGTCTTACACAGCCCGGTAAAACAATTGTTTGCGGAGATTCACATACAGCAACTCACGGTGCATTCGGCGCAATCGCATTCGGAATCGGCACATCGGAAGTAGAGCATGTACTTTCGACACAAACATTATGGCAATTAAAGCCGCCAACAATGGAAATCCGTGTTAACGGTGAACTTGGCGTTGGTGTAACAGCAAAAGACATCATTTTAGCAATCATTGCAAAATGGGGAATCGGTGTCGGGACAGGACATATCGTAGAGTATACAGGTGAAGCAATCCGCAAGCTTTCTATGGAAGAACGTATGACAATCTGTAATATGTCGATTGAAGCAGGAGCAAAAGCTGGTCTGATTTCACCGGATGAAACGACAGTTGAATTTTTACGCGGTCGCCGTCATGTTCCCCAAGGAGAAAGATTTGAGGAAGCAGCAAAATACTGGTTAAGTCTTGCTTCTGATGCAGATGCAGCATATGATGTTGTCCTTGAGATTGACGCACAGGAAATTGAGCCGATTGTAACATGGGGTACAAATCCAGCGATGGGTGTCGGCGTTTCGAAAACAGTTCCTACAGCTGCTGATTATGACAATGATACAGATAAATCCGCTTTAAACAAAGCACTGAAATACATGGATTTACAAGAAGGGCAAAAAATTACGGATATTGAAATTCAACATGTATTTATCGGATCTTGTACAAACTCCCGTATTAACGATTTACGTGCAGCCGCTGAAATTGTAAAAGACGAAAAGCTTGCACCGGGTGTTAAAGGGATTGTAGTTCCTGGTTCTTGGTCGACAAAACGCCAGGCAGAAGAAGAAGGTCTACATCAAATTTTCCTTGACGCCGGCTTTGAATGGCGCGAATCAGGCTGTTCTGCTTGCTTAGGGATGAATGAAGATGTCATTCCGGCAGGTGAACGTTGTGCTTCAACATCTAACCGTAACTTTGAAGGACGTCAAGGTGCAGGTGCACGCACACATCTTGTATCACCAGCGATGGCAGCCGCAGCTGCGATTCACGGACGTTTTGTCGATGTTCGTAAGCTACAAAAGCAGGAAGCATAAGGAGAGATCAGCATGAAACCGATTAATATAGTAAACAGTATTTATGCACCACTTGACCGTAAAAACGTCGATACAGACCAGATCATTTCGAAAGAGTTTTTAAAGCGCATCGAACGCACAGGATTCGGACAGTTCGTATTTTATCACTGGCGTTTTGATGAAAACGGCAATCCGATCGAGGATTTTGTGTTAAATAAACCAGAGTATACAAACGCAGAAATTTTAGTTGCACAAGATAATTTTGGCTGTGGTTCATCACGTGAACATGCACCGTGGGCAATCCTTGATTACGGATTCCGAGTTGTCATCGCACCAAGCTTTGCGGATATTTTCCATAATAACTGTTTCAAAAACGGTATTTTACCGATTAAATTAACGGAAAGCGAATGTGACGAACTTTTAGAAAAAGGTTTAGCAGAAGCACAGGCAATTGAAGTTAATTTAGAACAGCAAACAGTTACTACAGGTTACGGTAAAACGTATTCATTTGAAATCGATCCATATTATAAACAAATGTTATTAAATGGATGGGATGAAATTTCTCTTACATTCCAGTATGAAGAGCAAATTGCAGCATATGAGAAAAACCGTGTAGCATATTAATCTACAAGCCTCTTACTTTGTGGTTATCCCTTAGTAAGAGGCTTTGTCTTATTTTACCGGTTGCTGTGTCAATTTTCCGGTGCTATAATTTTCTTCATTGTTTTAAGTATCGGGAGTGTAACATTGAAAAATTTATGGGTTTGGATAGGCATAATATTTATTATCGGATTTATTATTAGCTACTGGATGTTTATCGTTGGAGCAGTTGTATTGTATTATTCGGTTAAGAAACTTATAAAGTATTCTAAAGAAAAAAAGAAACAAAGAATCTTAGAAGCCGAACAACTGCTAATTAGTGAAAATCAGTCAACTATTGAGTATAAAATGGAAAGACTGCTTATATTGACGAATAATATTGATCAGAATGGTTTTAAGCGTCAGCTATATAAAAATAAGCAACAGCTTGATTTAAGGGATTACTGGTATAAATATTTGGATTTGCGTGCAAAGCTTATTTTAAACGATACGCCAACTTATCGTGAAGAAGAAGTATTGCATATTATGTGTGATGAACTGCTAATTCGAATGGATAACTTGGAAATTGAAGTAACAGATGCGGTGAAAAAAGAATTTATCGAAGAAAATTTAACACCATTGCTAAAAGATGTAGTGGAAATCATGGAAGATATCAACCCAGTAAAAACAATTAATATGGATGCATACCGCTTATTGAAAGCGAATAATTATTAGACTGGAAAAGCCAATCTCCTTAGAGATTGGCTTTTTTTATATTTATTAACCAAATTTAACCTTTCTTGAATATTATTTCTCATATTGGACATTCTATAAAAAAGTTTAGCTGAGATTGGAGAAATACTATGTCTTCGGAAGAGAACATTAAGTGGATTAATGAACAATTCAAAGATACAAATGAATTAACGATGAAGACGCTGGAAGATGATGATAAGAAAGCCGAGCTGTTTTACATAAAGCCGCTTATCGATGTGGAATTGCTTCAACAAATTGTCATTAAACCTTATTTTGAAATGCATTCCGAAACGAAATTCATTCGATATCTGAAAGCTTTGCCTCAATTTCAGGACAGTAAGTCGAAAGAACAGCTGACAGAAGAAGTTTTAAACGGCAATGTGCTTATTTTAATACAAAACAAGTTTTATCTGCTAGATTTGAAATTTTCTTTCAATGACCAGGCCAATACGGCATCCGTTGAAACTACAATACATGGTTCGCAGCTAGCATTAAGCGACAATATCGCAACCAATATCAATCTAATTCGATCGGATTACCATCAGCCGACATTGTTTGTTGAATATTCCACGACAGGACAAGTAAACAATCATAAATTAGCTATCATATACGATAAAGAAAAAGTAAATGAAAATGTGCTCAACATCATCATCGAGAAACTGCAGCAAGTTGATAAGCAAGTTATTACTTCCGCGGTTCAGCTGAGTAACTATTTAAACAACAAAAAGTTTTCGTTATTCCCTCAAATGATTATGACCGAACGTCCGGATCGGATTATCTATAATCTGTCTGGAGGAAAGGTGATATTGATGGTGGATGGAAATCCCCAGGCTTTGATTGCTCCTGTATATTTCTTTGATTTCATGACATCGATGGAAGACAATTACCATTCATTCTTCATTTCATTTTTTCTTAAATTTCTTCGCTATACGGGGTTATTCATAAGTCTTCTTTTACCTGGTCTATATATTGGGATCACATCCTTTGCACCGGAAGTATTCAGGACTGAGCTAGCACTGACGATTGCCGGAAGTCGTACAGGTGTTCCATTTTCTTCGTTTGTGGAAGTATTGTTCATGCTGTTTTTTATGGAAATGCTCCTGGAAGCGAGTATCCGATTACCGAAAACCATCAGTGCAACTGCTACGACTGTTGGGGGGTTAATTTTAGGGTCTGCGGTAACGGAAGCATCACTTGCATCGGATATTATGATTATTATCGTTTCCGCAGTAGCGATTTCTACTTTTGTCATTCCGATTAATGAGATGGCATTTTCAATCAGGGTAATCCGTCTTTTATTTATATTTGCAGCAACAGTCTTCGGTTTGGCTGGATTAACAGTAGGTCTGTATGCATTTATTATGTACCTAGTAAGCATCGACAGCTTCGGCGAGCCTTACCTGAAATTTAATCGGAAAAAGAAAAACAAGGTGGAGGCGGGTGAAAAAACTTGAGCCGGTTTTATTATTATCTAATAATTATCAATATGATGGCAAACATCATTGCATCGGTTCCTGCAATTCTGCTGCATTTTCATAAAGAAGGTACTTTAATGGCAATGATTCTTTCGATTGCAGCAGGAGTTGTCATTGTAACGATCTATACAAAGTTTTTCATTTCTTATCCCGGAAAGACATTACCGGAACTGCTGGAAAAAACGACTTCTAAATGGTTTTACCTGCCGTTCGTATTTTCTCTTGCCGTCCTTTGGTTTATAGCAGGGCTTATTACACTAATTACATTTACATTTTTGCTCATCCGCTACTTAAGCCCGGAAATGCCAATTGTCCAAATTTGTTTGACGCTCATATTGGCAGTGATTTTTGGTGCCTTAATGAAAACTGATCGCGTGCTTTATACGGTGGAGATGATTTTAATTATTACCAGTCCGTTGATTCTTTTCATATTTTACAAGGCATATAGCAGCCCTAGCCTTAATTGGGATTTTGTTATGGAGGCTGTCTTATATATTAACCAACTTCCAAACTGGCATTCATTTTCCGCTTGCTTCTTTTTATTTTTGGGTGCCGCGAACTTATTTATCTTCAATCGGTATTTTACGGATAAACAGACATTCGGTTTTAAACAGATAATGGTGATTCTCTTTATATGTGTGGGTACATTATTTACAACTTATTTTATACCGATTGGCTTTAATGGTTTTGAAGGAATTAATGACCTTGTCTATCCATGGATATCGACGACTGATTCGATTAAAATGGATTATTTTATTATTGAACGGGTATTGTTTATGTTTTTATTGTTTTATCTAGGAATAGCCTTTTTAAGTATTTTGATCCACTGGCACGCATCGATGGAGTTTCTGAAATTTGTTTTCAAGCTGGAAAATATTAAATTTAAAGAAAGAACTATTGGCATATTTTTACCTCTGCCCATTTTTACTGCCATTTCTTTATATCTAGCTAAGGAATTAACTGAATACCAGCTGTTTCGGTATACGAGTTATTTTTATGATGCTCTGGTCTTTATATTTCCTAGTATGATTCTAGTCTTTATGCACATTAAAAGGAGGATGAAAAATGAAATACCTACCTCCAAAAATTAATGCAAGTATTGTAATTTTGATATTTAGTACATTTTTATTGTCAGGCTGTGCCTTTAAAGATATTGACAAAAGTGTATTTGTAGCAATGATCGCCATTGATACATCAGATGATGAGGAAAAACCGTACAAAGTTACATTAAAGCTCTATGAACCAACAGGCTCATTTAAAGAGGCAACTGAACCTGAGTATTCGTATCTAACGGAAAATGGCCAATCATTATCGGAAGCGATTCGAAAAATGGAATCCTATTCGGACAAGGAACTTGAATTTGGGCATTCAAAGCTGATTGTCCTAGGTGAAGAACTGGTAAAAGAAAATAAAAATAAAGAGATTATGGACTTTTTGCTGAGAAGAGCCGATATACAAATGATTTCCTGGATAACTGTAGGAAGACCAACAGCTGAAGAAGTCATTAAAATGGTTCCGCAAGGGGAATCTGCTGCATACCCCGAACTCTTTAATTATTTTGAAAATAACGGGACAAATACTCCTTATATTGTAACGACCCACTTATTTAAATTCAGAAGAAATATGAAGGAAAATGGGATTGATACCGTATTGCCGATTATTGAAATGAATAAGGAAGCCGAGCATTTTGAAGTGAATAAATCTTTACTGATCGCACAAAATAAAGAACCTCATGAATTGAATCTGTTAAATACAATGATTTATAATATGCTGACCAGGAATACGGATGCTAATCTACTGATAAACGAAAACGGCGATTATTTTATCGCATATATTGATTCAATAAAATCTAAATATGAAGTGAATATAAAAGATCAGCATGATATAAAACTCGATTTGCAAATAAATTTAAACGGTTCGATATCAGAATCGAAAAAGCCTATGAAAAGTAAAGATCTTCCATTATTTAATGAGGAATTAAAAAAAGAGTCAGAAGATAAAATTACAAAGTTTGTGATGGAAATGAAAAATCTTGGCTACGATCCACTTGGTTTTGGCATAAATTACAAAGCTAAGGTACTTCATAATCGGCGAATGACTGATGCGGAATGGATGGAAGCATACAAAAAAGCAAAAGTAAACGTAACTGTCGTACCAGGATTAAAAAGTACCGGATCAATTCAATAAAACATTCTTCGGGGATATAAGGCTAAACAAAAGACTTCAAACAAGTTGTTTGAAGTCTTTTTAATATTTATATTGCTACCCAGTGACCTTTCGTAACTTCAACAAGCTCTGTGTTCTCTACATCGAACCGGTTTGCTGCCAGTTCGTCGTCTGTCATAACACGCCGCTTTTTCTGTTTTTCGATAGCCGGATCCGGAATTGGTATCGAGTCGAGCAGCATTTTCGTATAAGGATGCTGCGGATTGGCATACAGTTCTTCGCTTTCTGCCAGCTCAACAATTTTTCCGCCATACATAACAGCCACACGATCACTAATATGTTTTACCATCGACAAGTCATGTGCAATAAATAAATATGTTAATCCTAGTCGTTGCTGCAAATCTTTTAATAAATCCACGACTTGTTTCTGAATGGAAACATCAAGCGCGGATAATGGTTCATCACAAACGATAAATTGAGGTTCCACAGCTAATGCACGTGCAATCCCAATTCGTTGGCGCTGACCACCGCTGAATTCGTGCGGATATCGAAGTGCATGTTCCTTTTTCAAACCAACAAGTTCCAACAGTTCTTCCACTCTTGCCCGGCGTGATTCCCTGGAAGGGGACAGTTTATGGACATCCAATGCTTCACCGATTATATCCAGCACTTTTTTTCTAGGGTTTAAACTTGAATATGGATCCTGGAAGATAATTTGCATATGACGTCGCATACTTTTCAGTTCGTTTTTCGTTAATCGACTAACGGGTACGCCTTTGTAAAGAACTTCACCGTCAGTTGGCTCGTGCAACTGCAATAACGTACGGCCGGTTGTTGATTTTCCGGAACCTGATTCACCAACAAGCCCTAATGTTTCACCCGGGAAAATTTGAAATGATAAATCGTTCACCGCTTTCAATACATTGCCTTTTGCTAATTCAAAATGTTTGGATATATTTTTAACTTCGACTAGAGGTACGTTCATATTTAAATCAGGCGACAAATTAGGCAGTTCCTTTGGCTGCTTCGGTTCATGAAGCTTTGGCAAAGCGTTTAACAATCGTTTCGTATAAGGATGCTGCGGATTGGCAAAAATCTCTTCCGTTGTACCATGTTCAACGACTTCGCCTTCCTTCATGACAACAACACGGTCACACATTCCCGCTACGACACCTAAATCATGAGTAATCAATATAATGGAAGTACCAAAACGCTGCTGCATTTCCTTCATCAACGATAGAATTTGAGCTTGGATTGTTACGTCAAGCGCTGTTGTCGGTTCATCGGCAATAAGAAGGGATGGATTACATGCTAATGCCATTGCAATCATAACTCGTTGTCGCATTCCGCCACTGAATTCATGGGGGTATTGGTAATAACGTTCTTCGCTATTTTTTATTCCGACTAATTTTAGTAGTTCAATAGTTTTTAAATACGCTTCTTTTTTAGAAAGCCCTTGATGCTTCATTATACCTTCCGCAATTTGGTCTCCAATACGAATAGTAGGGTTCGTGGAAGTCATCGGGTCCTGAAAAATCATACTAATGTCTTTTCCTCGAATCGCTTCCATTTGGTTTTCCGTTTTGGTAATTAGATTTTTCCCTTGGAATTCAATCGTTCCATCTTTTAAAAACGAAGGTGGGGAAGGAAGTAAACGCATAATTGAGCGGGCTGTTACACTTTTGCCACTTCCGGATTCTCCTACAATTCCGACTGTTTCACCCTCATTTACATGAAAACTTACGCCTTTTACGGCTTCAAATTCCTGCTCTCCAGTTATAAAAGATACTCGTAAATCCCTTACTTGAAGCAACTTTTTACTCATAACATGCTCATCCTTTAATAAAAATAAAATAATTTCATTGACTTCTGAATGTTCGTTCTACATAATACATTACTATACAGGTAGGAATTATACAATATTTAAAGTGTGAATATTCTTTACACAAGTATTAAGGGTGGAGAGAATTGGTAAGAAAGGAGCTGCTTTAGTTACATGCAGCATTTATTTTTTGAAAGCTTTCAAAAAAATGCTTCGAAAAAAAGTTATTATTTTGCTTTTGTTCTGCTCGGTCTGCTCATACACATTTTTACAATTCCGTTCTATTTAGTGAATCGATCTAAATCAACTTATGCGGAAAAAGCTATGAATGTGAAGAGACAATTAATAGAAGACGAGAAAGTATTCGAATGGCATAAGCAATACGAAGTAGAGGAACGGACAAAAGCACAGTTTTTCAATCAAAAAGTCGATGAGCAATCTATCATTCTTGCTGCGAAATCGCTAGCTCAGCAAAGATTGGAGCGAGAAGTTGAAAAAAGACTTGCGGCAAATGGAGTAGTGGAAAACTCCTATAAAAATTATTTTAGTACACTATTAAAACGTCCGAACTTTTTACTGATTACGATAATTCCTGGTATTTTGATGTATGCTTTACTACTTATTTCGAGTAATCCATTTACTCGCTTTATTTTTGAGCGCTTATTACAAAGTGTGTTCGTTATCATAGGGGTAGCGACACTCGTGTTTACGATTTTGTATATTTCACCGTTTGACCCCGCCCGCAATTTGCTTGGGGTGGAGGCAACTCCTGCACAAGTCGAAAACTTTAATAAGCTGTACGGGTTGGATCAGCCTTATTTAGTGCAGCTTTGGCATTCACTGTCAGGCCTGTTCACATTCGATCTAGGAACATCTTTTGCCGGAAAGGAAGATGTCGCGCAAAGCATATTAAACAAATTTCCGGTAACACTTGAAATCGCGATGTTCTCATTACTGATGGCGATTGCCATTGCTATTCCGGTCGGTATTGTTTCGGCAGTACGCCCAAATTCATTTATCGATTATGTATTTATGTTAATCGCATTAATCGGTTTATCGATTCCAAGTTTCTGGCAAGGGCTGATCTTTATTTTGACGTTCTCGCTTGAATTAAAATGGTTCCCGGCGACGTATAATCCGAGTAATTGGATGTCGATTGTTCTGCCGATTGTTGTACTCGGAACATCGATAACTGCATCCATTGCCCGTATGACAAGATCAAGTATGCTGGAGGTAATACACGAGGATTATATTATTACAGCAAAAGCAAAAGGGTTAAGTGAACGGAAAGTAATTACTAAGCATGCAATTCGTAATGCGATGATTCCGATAATTACAGTTATTGGACTGCTGTTTGGCGGAATGCTCGGCGGTGCGGCAGTAACAGAGAAAGTATTTAATATTAGCGGTATAGGAAGTTATATTGTCGACAAGCAATTTATTCCCGATATTCCGGCAATTTTGGGTGGGGTTGTATATATTGCAATCACCATTTCCATTGTGAACATGGTGATCGATATTTTATACGCATTCTTTGACCCAAGAATTCGTTCGAAAATGAAAAAATCTTAGGAGAGGGTAACGACGTGAAATTTATATCAGATGTAAAACTGCTGTTGAAAATAACACAAGAGTATGTAAATGCACAGTTTACCATTGCTTTTTCTGCGATTTTTTCATTGCTGTTTTTACTTTATAGTTTTAATTTTTCAGAAGGTGTATGGCGGCCATATGTACTTGTATTTTTTGCAATTTATATTGGAACAACGATATACGTGTGGCTCGCATCACTGCTTATTAAGAAGGATTTAGCGAAGTACCGGGAACTGACAAAGCGTACACGCCTTCTCGGTATCCCGTTGATATTCACGATTTTTGTCGGGAATGTATTTGCTGCAGGATTCGGTTTTATGCTCGCTTCTAAAAATAAAACGGCAGAGTATACTTTTGCTGTTTATGCTTTTATGACGCAAATATTCATTATCCTGATTTCGGGATTTAATTTGTTCAAACCTTATGTAGTGGATACATTTGTTCTTGCAATCGGCGGGTTTATCCTACTAGCATTGCTGTATTTAACTGCAGCTGTGTTAATAGCGAAGTTTGTCACAGTTGAAACAGCGCCTAAATGGATGCTGCCGCTAGGAATAGTGCTGCTTATCCCAACAGTGACAGGTAATTTCTTCTCGTTGTTACTAGGTATTACGCTAATTCGTAAAGCGCGAAATGCAGATCCGTCCGCCGTAGAAAAATGGCAAAAAACATGGAATAAAATCCTGCGTAATACGATGGCGGTATTTGGCTTGTTTTTCATCGTTTTCATGTTCAGTTTATCGGTTGTCAGCTCATGGACATTCGATTATGATTTTGCGGTTGAAAACAATTATGCAGTATTGCTGCAAACACCGACACTTGAATATCCGTTAGGAACCGATAATTTCGGACGGGATTTATTTTCCCGCATTGTGTTCGGTGCGCAAATTTCATTAATAGTTGGTTTTTGTGCAACGGTCATTCCGGCAATAATCGGCGGGGCGCTCGGTGCGATTTCTGGCTATTACGGAAAAAACACCGACAATATTATTATGCGTGCATTGGATATTTTATATGCGATTCCAGGAATTCTGCTGGCAATTGCGATTATTGCCGCATTTGGCGCAAATACGACAAATTTGATCATCGCATTAAGTGTCGGCGCTATTCCGACCTATGCTAGAACAATGCGGGCAAATGTACTGCAGATTTCAAACTATGAATTTGTTGAATCCGCCCGCGCATTAGGGGCAAATGACCGCTCGATTATTTTCAGGCATATCGTTCCAAATGCGTTGGCACCTATGATTGTCAAAGCAACATTAACAATCGGAGGAGCCGTTATTTCAACAAGTAGTTTAAGCTTCCTCGGATTAGGTATTGAACCGCATATACCGGAGTGGGGCAATATTTTAAAAGTTGGGAGTACGTATTTAGAGTCACATTCATATTTAGCGATTTTCCCGGGGTTATGTATTATGCTGCTCGTTTTATCGTTTAACTTTTTCGGTGATGGACTGCGTGACGCATTGGACCCAAAATCTAATTAACTTTATGGAGGAATTTTTCATGAATAAAAAATTATTTACGTTAGCATCAACAGCAACAGTGGCAGCAGTAGCATTAGCAGGCTGTGTCGAAACAAAATCGGATGTAAAAGAAAATGATTCAGCAACTACTGAAACGGCTGGGGCAAAGCCAGCCATCGAATTACTTGGTATGGCTTCTTCAGAGCAGGACATGAATATTGTGCGTGACCAATTAGTGAAGAACGGTTTCGATGTGAAACTGAATATCCAGCCGGATTACGGTTCATTTACAGCACAGCAGGATGCTGGCAACTTTGACATTGCCATTTCAAGCTGGACGACTGTAACTGGTAACCCAGACTATGCAGTACGCGGTTTATTCAAAACTGGTGGGGACTACAGCCGTACTTCAGATGAAACAGTCGATAAATTAATCGATGAAGCGGGTACATTAACAGGTGATGAAGCAAAGGAAAAATATAAAGAGCTGGAACAAGCTTTAGTATTCGACAATGCCTATATTGCACCATTGTATATTTCTCAAAAATTCCAAGGTATTTATAAAGCGGAAGTTAATCCGGATACAGTACGTCTGCCAAAATCACGTGCTCAAGCATGGGAAACAATTTCTTTCACTGATGAAGGGAAAAATGCATCAGAAACATTGGTACTTCACCAAGCGTTGGCATCACTGACTTCTCTTGACCCGGTTAAGGCAAACGATGGCTCGATCAATACATTGAATACAAATATGTATGTACGTTTAGTGAATTTATCTGATACAGATGAAGTCGTATCAGATGGCTCACTTTCTTATGACCATGCCATTGCTGAAAACAATGAAGAATATTATTTCGTACTGCGCGATGATATTAACTTTGCAAAAGTGGAAGGCGAAAAAGCAGTTGATACAGGTGATTTAGTATCAGCAGAAGATGTTGTATTCTCTTTAAACCGTGCAAAAGACGAAACATCGGTACCAGATCACCGCACATATTCAATCCATGAAAATATTGATACAGTTGAAATCGTATCGGATATTACATCATTGGAATCAGTGAAAACAGCAGATGGCAAGTCTGTTTTAGAAGAATTATCAGATGAGCTGCCTGCAGCGATTTCTGAAGTTGTGACAGATGAAAAAGATGTAGACAATGCAGCAGGGAAATATCAAGTGGTTAAATTGACAACGCCAAATCCTTTCCCGCAAGTATTAAACTACTTAGCGCACCAATCTGGCGGTATTGTTTCTGAAGCTGCGGTAACTGCAGTGAATACATTTGATGTAGCAAGCTATGATCCTAACTCGGATATCGCTTACGGTGACCAATCGACTGTTACAGAAGGCGCAAGCTATGCAAATCATTTAGCAGCATCAGGTCCATACATTTTAGTGAAGAAAAATGACTATGAAGCAACATTCGTGAAAAACCCAGCATACCAGGCCGGAACTGAAAACGAGCCGAAAATTGAAAACATCAGCGTTCGTTTCATCCAGGATAATGACAGTGCACTATCAGCATTGCGTAATGGTGAAATTCACGTATTACAATCAGTTCCTGAGACGAAAACAGATGTAGTTGAAGGCGATGAAAACTTACAATTAAAAACAGCTGACAGTAACGCCGTTTCTTACTTATTGTTCAATACAAGCGGTCGTGAAACTGCGAAATCTGCAGACTTACGTAAAGCAGTCCTTCACTCAATCAATCAAGAAGAGTTCATCAGCTATTACCAAGGTAAGAAAAAGCCGGCTGTATCAACAGTTTCACCTTTAATTGACACAGGTTTAAAACTGGAAGCAGACAGCGCAAAAGTAAAAGAGTTCTTAAAAGCATACAACGAATCAAAATAACAATAAAAACCGAAGCAACTTTTAAAGTTGCTTCGGTTTAATTGTTTAAATATAGTGAATAATTGATTAGGAAACTTGCGGTGTTAAATAACCGACTTTCAGGATGTCTTCAAACTCTGCTTTCTTAACGGGTTTGGAAAATAGATACCCTTGAATTACATCACAGTCATTTTTCTTAAGAAATTTTAGCTGTTCAAACTCTTCCACACCTTCAGCGACCACATTCATCTCCAACGATTTCGCTAAATGCAATGTAGCACAAATAATGCCGTTATCTACTTTGTCTTCGTTATTTATATTATCTATAAATATTTTATCGATTTTAATTTTATTCGGTTTAAACTTTCGAATCGAAGCTAAAGATGCATAGCCGGTGCCAAAATCGTCAACCGCGATCCGAATTCCGAGATCTTTTAAGCTTTGAATCGTTGAATACACACTCGATTCTATATTCAGCAATGTATCTTCAGTAATTTCGAATTCCAAATAGAACGGATCAATCCCGAAATGTTCCAATTGTGTTTTCACATGTTGAAACAATCCTTTTTTCATAAATCGAATAGGTGGGATATTAATTGCTATCGGAATGATTGGCAGTCCTTTTTCTTTCCATTCTTTAAGAAGCTGGCACACCTTTTCAATGACCCAATCAGTAATTCCGTTAATCATATGGTTTTCTTCCGCCAGCGGAATAAATTCTCCAGGGGAGACTAATCCCCATTCTTTATGGTTCCAGCGAATTAACGCTTCGGCTCCGCAAAGAGAACCATTGCCTGTTTCCACTTGCGGCTGGAAATGTAACTCAAATTCTTCATTCGAAATAGCCTTTCGCATATCGCGATCCAAAGCATACTTTTTATAAGATGATACATCATCTTCATCAGTTGAAAGCTGATAAGTACTTTTCCCTTCCTTTTTCGCTTTATAAAGTGCTGTGTGAGCATTTTTCAAAAGGGTCAATTTTTCCCTGCCTTCTTCGGGATAGAAGGTAATGCCGATACTGGTCGAGATATTTAACTCGTAATCCTGAATAGTGAACGGTTCTCTGATTTTTTTGATAATTTTTTTGGCATATTGAAGCACTTCTTTTCTATTTTCATAATTTTTTATAATCATAATAAAATCATTGCTGCTCAAACGTGCAAGATAACTGTCTTTAGGCATTATTTTTTGAAGACGATCTGCAACGAATTTTAATGCTTCATCCCCAATAAAATAGCCGAGTGAATCATTGATTATATTAAAGCGATCCAGGTCGAAATAAAGAATGGCATAGGGTTCATCACTTTCGCACATGAGATCCAATTTTTTAAATAGACTTTGCTGATTTGGCAGACCTGTAAGATTATCGTAGTTGGATAAGTAATTTATTTTATGTTCTTTTTCTATTTCATAAGTAATATCCGTAACTAAACCGAATATATTCGTTATCTGGCCATGATCATCAAGACGGGGAACAACTTCCTCAAGCAGCCACTTTGTATTACCGTTTCCGGAACTAATTCTATAAATCCACTGAAAGCCTTGCCCGTTCATCATTTTCTTTTTACCGTTTTCCAACTCGGGGAGATGGATGGGTTGGATCATGTTATACCACGCTTTAGAATCTGCATAAAGGCATGAGAGGGGAATCTCCAATATTTCTTCCAATCCTTTCGAAGCGAAAAGGAATTTACCACCTATTTTTTCACGCATCCAAATTCCAGATGTCAGATTATCGAAAATCGATTTATAGTCCTCATTTTGCTCAATAAGCAGCTTTTTCAGCAATATTTGATAGGTTTCATCCTTAATTATTCCGAAGATTTTAGCTGGTTTTCCTTCTTCAAAAAATACTTCTGCATGTACTTTGAAATGTTTTAGTTCTTTTGTTTTTCTATGATAAACCCGAATTTTATGTGTATAATTTTCGCCATCACTAATGGATTTTTTTAAATATTGTAAAGATATATTCAAATCTTCAGGATGTATTAGCTTGAACGGTTCATCAATACTTATATATTTTTGATAATCAAGTCCGAACATATTATAAAAATTTTTGGAACAGAAAAGTTTATCTTCAGTAAAATGATATTCCCAGCTTCCGATTTCAGCAATTTGCTGAGCATAGTTCAGATGGTTTTCCCATTGCATCAGTTCTTTTTTCATCATAGTTTTATCTGTATTATCGGTAATGATTAAATAAACACCCACAATATTTTCTTCAATGACTATCGGAATGAAAGTAAGCTCGAGAAACAGTTTTTTATTAAGGTTATTTTTTATTTCAATACTACATTTTTCAGTATGGCCTTGTAATGTTTTATTAAATGTAGTTTCGAGTAAATCTAAGTTTTCACCATACACAAACTGTTGGAAATCCTCGTCATTTACTATTGGCTTACCAAGTAAGTCATGGAGTTTATTATTGTTTAATGAAAGTATTTTACCGAATTTAGATAATACAATAACAATATTAGGATGATTATTCGTAAGAGATGTGAAATAATTGAAAAAGTCTTTATTCACTTCTTGATTGAGATTTTGTTCTGAGAATAATTGATTTAATTTGTGATAGTTCATATCATTTTCCATTAATTTTTCCACCATCCCTCTATAAAATCCATGCCTGTGTCCAAAATGAAACGTTATACGAACACGAAAATAACTGTTTCAGATACTATTACACTTTCAATCCCGAAAGATACAGTGCGAAAAACAAATAAAATGATGTTTTGACAATGACAATTGAAGAAATGGATGAAGAATCCATACTGTTTACGGCAAATATGTATGATGAAAGCTTTGAATTTTCTTCCTATATTGATATAGAAGTAAATGGCCTGCCTTCATCAGCAACAATTGCCCGATTGCATGACGGTGGGAAGTTTATAGCGCGGGTAGGACATAACCCAAAAAGCCGTTTTCTCTGGTAGATAAACGGCTTTTTCCTGGGCGGAAAAATTGGTACATATAAAATTTCTACATCAGTCTCAACGCTTTTTATTATTGCTGTGCTACACGACGGTATTCTTTTACTGTACCATCTGAAAATTTAATCTCTACTTCCACTTCCAAAAAGCTGTCGGGTTGTTCGAATTTTTGCAGTACTTCATCAATTACTGCATCATCTGCTGTATTAGCATCGAATGTAAAGCTTTCGAAAATTGGAACCAATTTGTTCGTTGCTTCATTACCTTCTAATTTTGTTTTGTTAACTTCATCTTCAATTTGTGCTTCTGCTCGAGATGCTTCATTTTCATAACTCACTTCATAACTTTTATCATCCGCATATTGGATATCCAGGTCAAAGTGAGTAAAGTTAAATGGGGCATCAGAAGTTTCGGTTACTGTACTTGTCTGATTCATTGTATTTTGTTCTGTCGGGGCATTATCAGGCAAATTCGTTGCTTCTTCGCTGTCACCACAGCCTACTAACAATGCAGTTGTACTTAATGCACAAATTAATGCAAATTTTTTCATTCATTAAACCCACCTTTCTTGTAACTACTGTTAAAATACCCGATTACTTAAAAATTAATCAGCTTAATATTATTTTGAAAAATATAGTTATTTTTATTTATGTCATATTAACTACAGCGAATAATTAATACAGTACTTGAAAATTAAAATATTGACTTCAATAAATAAATCGGATGTCAAAATATTCTATATTTAAATAAATTTATGGTACACTTATCACGTGAAATAGATTTTTATGGAAAATGATCTTAGGCTGAATTTCTCTATTGTCTCTCCAATTTATTTCATAAAACCAATTGGAAATGACTTTCTAATGCAGGAGGATGTTTGAATGAAAAAGATGACTAAAACCGTTTTAGCTACAACATTGGGGACTACGTTGATGCTTACATCGATTATGCCTGCCGTTAAAGCGGAGCAAGTAACACCGGATATAAGCAACTGGGCAATCGGGACATTAAATGAAGGAGAGAAATTCGGAATTTTTCCGATTGAATGGTACTATGACGGCTTCCGTTCAGCTATTACAACGGAGCGCTTAGATTCATTAATTGAGCTAACTGAGCAAAAAATTGCAAGCTTGAATTTGGATAAAAACGAAAAATTTAAGCCGGTTGCTGTAAAAGGCGATGGTACACGCGGTGATATTATTAACCGTCTTTACAATATTGTCGGACAATACAAATTAGATACAGCAGAAGATGCCGTTACATATATGCAGAAACATAAAGTATTACAAGGCTCGGAAAAAGGGTTGATGCTCGACAAAAAAGCTACAACACAACATGCGGTTATTTTCGCAGTCCGCCTGATCCAGAATACATTCGAGCAGGCGGACGCCGGCGCGAAAGGTGTTGCATGGGTAGTGGAAGATGAAGATACAAAAGTCTATTTGCTTGGCTCAATTCATGTAGGAACACCGGATCTGTACCCGATGCATAAAAAACTAACGAAAGCTTTTGATGAGTCGGATGGCCTTTTCGTTGAAGCGAACTTATTGGATCCTACCGGGATGGATTACTATATTGAAAAAGCTATGTTTAATGATGGACGTACGATTAAAGATGTTGTAAATGAAGAAACGTATGCAAAACTTAAAAAAGTAGCAGCACAACTTGAACTGCCTATTGAAGAGCTGGAAATGCAGAAGCCATGGCTGCTTTCAAATAATTTCTCAACGATGATGATGGACGGGGCATTTGGTTTAACAGCAGAAGAAATGGCTATGCATGGGATTGATATGCAATTTTTATTAAGTGCTTACTTGCAGCAAAAACCTATTTATGAGCTGGAAGGAATCAATGCACAAGTCGATATGTTTGAAGCTTTATCACCAGAAGCACAGGAAGAATCGTTAGTTGCCGCACTTGACGGTATTTTGGAGCCTTCTGAACAGTCCGAAGAAGATGTTCAGTTAATGGCAGACTGGTTCACGAATTGGGTTAAAGGTGATGTGGAAAAGTTTGCGGAAAGCTTAACCGAAATGGAAGGGGACACATCTGAGTTCAATCAGATGCTGTTTGGTAAACGCGATGCAGAAATGGCCGCAAAGCTCGTCGATGTATTGGAAGAACAGAAAGGGACATTCTTTGTCGTTGTCGGAGCGGGTCACTTTTTAGTTGATAAAAATATTCGCTATCATTTAGAGCAAAGTGGCTATGAAGTAAAGCCGTTTTATCAATAAATTAAAAGCGCATGGAACTGGTTACGAAAGTAACTGAACCATGCGTTTTATTTTTGGAGTATTGCATAATAATGTAGATTACGATTGCATTAAAGTAAGCAAAGGTCTGCCGGCGACCATGAAAATGATATAGATTGAAAGGGCTCCTAAAATAGCATAACCTGGCTTCCACAAACCGGATAAATAAAAAACAAGTACAGTAAATAATACCATGCCGACAGCCCCGAAAATGGCGTTTTGCTGCACAATATGAAATGTTTCTTCCGTCATACTTTTCAATTGCAGCCTCATATTAAGCAACGTTAATATAGGAAGCAATGTAATAATTCCGGATAAAAAATGCAAATTCGATTTGCTTAACCAAGAAGCCAGCAGCATCACTGTACCGCCAAGAATAAACTGAATTACATAAAACATCTTTCGCTTACCTCAATTCCATTAAAATACAATAACTATAAATCATCGAATTGAATCTATCAACCTCATTATCGGAAAAAAGAATTAATTAAGTAAAATGAGATTTACTAGGTAGATTTTCTTTTTAGTTTTATAAGAAAAATTGCATTAATTCTCTCAAGTTGTAAAAATATGTTGAATTTTCTACTCATAATAGTGTACCCTTATTGAAAATGATTATCATTCCCGCAATGGTGAAAGGGGTGAGGAGAATTCAAGCAAACGATTTAATAAAATATTTTGCCAACTCATCGTTTCAATATACTGATTTATTTGTAACTAGTTTAGATCCTAACGTCCATGATCACAATCGTAATACAGCTCCAGGTTTAAATGGAATCGTTATTACACTTTCGGGTAGCGCAAATTTTTCCCTGAATGGTAAATTATACGCTATACATAAAGGGGTTATCCTGCATGCCGGACCTAATATGGCGATTGATATTACGGTTACAAGTAAGGAACCATGGCATTATACGGTACTGCACTATGAAGTGTTAAACCTCCCCTTTACAGTAGATTTAGGCCATTTCGAGATCGCAACAGGTTATCATCATAAATTCGATTATTTAGTCCAACAATTAATCCATTTCGAAAAAATACCAGGGGATATGAACCGGCTGAAATGTAAATCTCTGTTCATGCAGCTGGTTGAATTAATAGTTATTTGTGCAAAAATGCAAAACTCAAACAATGTAGTGGACCAGGCGATTACATTTATGACCGAACAATATAATTTACCTATTACAATAGCAGAAATCGCGGAGGAAGTAGGGTGTGATCGTCGCCGATTTGCCTATTTGTTTGATAAGGAAATCGGAATGTCACCAATTCAATTTTTAACGGAGATCCGGTTGAAACAATCCCGGGAATTGCTGCGCACGACATCAATTCCAATTAAGGAAATTGCTGAATTAATCGGTTACCAGGATGCATTCTACTTTTGTCGTGTTTTTAAAAAGCAATATCATATGACACCGACAAATTTCCGTAAGCAATATTTATCTGTTTGAGCAAAAATCCATTCCTTTTGTAAAAAATTCTATGTACGCAAAAACAACCGTTTGATATCATCGATAATGTAATATAAATGATAATGATAATCGTTATCGATGAAATCAGGAGGAAAGTGTAATGAAAAAATATCGCACATTGATCAGTGCAGGGGCAATTGCATTAATGCTTGCTGCATGCACTGCAGATGAAGAAGTGGATTCGTCATCTGCAGCTGAATCAGAAAATAAAACAGAACAAGTTTCAAATGTAGAAAAACCAGTTGCAGATGAAGCAACAGAACGAAAAATATCTTATTTAGGGAACGACTATGAAGTACCTGCAAAAGTAGAAACAATTATTGCAGCAAGTCTGGAAGCGATGGAAGATGCAGCAGTACTTGGTGTAAAGCCTGCTGGTGTTATTTCTATGGACGGTAAGACAATTCCTAAATACTTGGAGTCGGATTTAGCAGGAGCAACTGTTGTCGGTTCAAAAAAAGAACCAAGCACAGAGGCAATGCTTTCTTTAAATCCTGAGGCAATTTTAGGTACTAGCAAATGGGATGAAGCACAAATGTCCAATTATAACAAAATAGCAACGACATTCCCTTATTCTCATATTTCTACAAACTGGAAAGAGAATTTATTATTATTTGGCCAATTAGCCGGTAAAGAATCGGAAGCACAGAAAGCATTGGATGACTATGATGCGAAATTAGCGAGTACGAAAGAATCGATTGCCAATAGTGAGCTGAAAGATAAAAAGGTTGTAATCATCCGCGTACGTGGCGGATTGTCGGTCTATCCTGCAGGAGTATATTTAAACCCTTCAATTTATGAAGATTTTGGATTTACAGTGCCTGAAGAATTGAATTCAATCGAAGCACAAACAATGATTACATATGAAACATTGACAGAGTGGAACCCGGACATAATTTTCCTTCAATATGCTGATGATGAAAATAAGGATACTCCTGAATTATTACAGGAGATTTTAGATAATCCGATATTTAACAGTACAACTGCCGCTAAAACAAATAATGTACATGTTAATCTTATAGATGCAATGGCACAAGGAGGGACAGCTTGGTCAAAAATTAACTTCCTGGAAGCATTTAATGAGAACGTATTAAAATAAGTACGAATTATTCAATAGACAGCTTCAGAGAAGGTAGAACAGATTTTACAATATTTCTGTGAAAGGGCTGTACCGGAAAGGTTTTCCGGGCAGCCTCTTTCTTTTATTCAATAAAAGGAGGCCTATACTTTTGAATTTTTCATATCGGCATTTCATTTTATTTTCAACAATAATGCCAGTTCTGATTGTTGTTGTGACACTCATGTCGATTTCGATGGGTACAAAATCAATTGCGCTTGAAACGATTATCGATGCATTTATCCGTTTTGACAAAGAAAATGTAGATCACCAGATAATATGGTCTGGTCGGGTACCAAGAGCGCTCGCTGTATTATTTGTTGGTGCATTTTTAGCATCAGCAGGTGCAATTATGCAAGGGGTAACTCGAAATTTCCTTGCTTCCCCATCAATTATGGGCGTAACGGACGGATCAGCC
>NZ_JBELZM010000012.1:0-135519 GCF_040273735.1 Solibacillus sp.
TCCGAAGGCAGGACTCGAACCTGCGACCTGCCGGTTAACAGCCGGATGCTCTACCAACTGAGCTACTTCGGAATAATTACTTTGTTGCGACATCATCTTGTCGACTTTTACTATTATAGAGAGCGATTTCCGTTTCGTCAACACTTTTCCTGAAAAAATTTAAAGAAAAAATCTCTTCCTTTATATAGGGCAAAAATCATCGTCTCTAAAAAACAACATAAATACTGTATTCCATTATTTACTTAATTTTAAACATCATTTCTAAAATAATTTTCACTGTGAAGAAATTTGATTTTCCCTTTGCACACACTGCAGCAATATTTTTTAACATCCATTTTTCTTTTTCTTTTATATATTTGTCTACAATTCGTACAGCTATATATATGTATTGTCTTTTGCTTCGGCTTTTCTTTAGGCTGTTCCAATGTAGAACAGAACCGTGGTGCGCCTACTTTTTTCAATAAATTCCGGAAATCTGCATCACCATGCCTGTAACCCATCCCTAAAATATGAAGATGATAATGGCAAAGTTCATGTAAAATAATACCCTTTAACTCTTCTATGCCGAAATGATCATATAGCTTTTTATTAAGTTCGATATTGTGGCTGTTTAACATATACCGACCGCCCGTCGTTTTCAAGCGACTATTAAAATAAGCTTTATGAATAAACGGTCGATCAAAAAAGTCATTTGATAACTGTTCCACTAATTTTTGTGCCTGCTCGTCCGTCATATGCCAACCCCCTTAAATTAATAAAAGCGCATATTAGCTATGCGCTTTTTATTATAATTGAAAATCATGCTCTTTACACGCTATGTTGATTTTCAGGAGTTAACATCGTTAAAGAAATGCGACCTTTATTTGCTTCTACTTTTTCTACCCAAACCGTCACAATATCCCCCAGTGAAACAACATCTAGTGGATGTTTAACACGTCCTTTTTGCAGTTTTGATATATGAACAAGTCCATCCTGCTTCACTCCGATATCGACAAACGCACCAAAATCAACGACATTTCGAACTGTCCCTTGCAGTTCCATTCCAACTTGCAAATCATCCATTTGAAGAACATCTGTTTTTAATAACGGTTGCGGGAAAGCATCACGAGGATCACGGGTAGGTTTCATTAATGTATCAACAATATCTTTCAACGTAACTTCCCCTACTTCTAATGACTCACCTAGTGTTGTTAAATTTAACTTGCTGATCGCTTCTTCGGCTTTCGCCGTTCCGACATCCTTTTTCGTTAAACCTGCTGCCTCCAATACGGCTTCAGCTAATTTATAGCTTTCCGGATGGATACCTGTAGCATCTAACGGATTTTTAGCATCTGCAATACGCAAGAAGCCGACCGCCTGCTCGTAAGTTTTAGCACCTAATCGAGGGATTTTTTTCAGTTGTGCACGTGATGTAAATTGGCCGTTTTCACTACGCATCGTCACAATATTTTCCGCAACTGTTTTGGAAAGTCCAGATACATATTGCAAAAGAGAGGCCGAAGCTGTATTTACATCTACCCCAACTTGGTTTACCGCTGTTTCTACAATAAACGTCAGTGATTCCGCGAGCTGCTTTTGCGAAACATCATGCTGATACTGCCCTACACCGACTGCTTTCGGATCAATTTTCACAAGCTCAGATAAAGGGTCTTGTAAACGACGGGCAATCGATACAGCACTTCGTTGTTCCACCTGTAAATCCGGAAATTCCGCTCGCGCCACTTCTGAAGCGGAATATACGGAGGCCCCTGCCTCGTTGACAATAACATATGCAATGTTGCCGTCTACTTCTTTCAGCAGTTCCGCAATAAACTGCTCTGTTTCCCGGGAGGCAGTCCCGTTTCCAATTGCAATAATACTAATCGGATATTTCTTTAATAATGCCTTCACTGTTCCTTTCGCTTTGGAAGGATCCGACGTAGTGTGGGGATATATAACGCCCACTTCAATCATCTTGCCCGTTTCATCGACTACCGCTAATTTGCAGCCTGTTCTGTATGCAGGGTCTACACCAAGAACCATTTTACCGCGCATTGGTGGCTGTAATAATAAGTTGCGGAGATTTTCCGAAAAAATATGAATCGCTTGTGTTTCTGCTTTTAATGAAAGTTCTGCTCGAAGCTCATTTTCAATAGATGGTTTAATTAACCGTTTATAGCTATCCGAAACTGCCAACTTTACTTCATTTACAGAAGGGCCTACAAAATTTCTAGGAATAAAATGATTTTCCATTTGTGTTGTCGCTTTATCGATTGGAACTTCAATTGTTGCACGTATCACTTCTTCTTTTTCTCCGCGGTTTACCGCGAGTATTCTGTGGGGTGCAATTCGGTGAACAGGTTCTTCATATGTGTAATACATTTCAAATACTTGTTTTTCATCTTTTTCCGCATTTTTTACCGTTGTTACAAGCTTCCCTTCACGCCAAGATAGGGTACGGAGCTTTTCACGAATTGCAGCTTCATCGGCAAATCGCTCTGCTAGAATATCTCGAGCGCCAGCCAATGCTTCTTCAATTCCAGTAACACCTTGTTCTTCATTTATATAAGGCGCAGCCATTTCTTCCAACGTACGCTTTTTAAACTTTAACAGTTCTTCAGCTAACGGCTCCAAACCCCGTTCTTTGGCAATCGTTGCTTTTGTACGGCGCTTTTGTTTATATGGTCGGTACAAATCTTCTATGCGTTGAAGAACCGTGGATGCTTGGATAGCTGTTTGTAGTTCTTCCGTTAATTTACCTTGCTCATCGATTAAACGCAGCACTTCTTCCTTTCGTGTTTCGAGCTGTTGTATGTAATGGTAGCGGTCTTCCACTGCCTTTATTTGAACTTCATCAAGTGATCCTGTCATTTCTTTTCGGTAACGTGCGATAAAAGGTACTGTGTTTCCTTCTTCCAGTAACCCAATAACCGCTTGTGCTTGCTTTGGCTCTACTTTCGCATCTTTCGCGATTATTTGTAACATTTTTTGTTGATCCATCATGCCACTCCTTTAAATTTCGAACTTCCTTTTAGTGTACCATTCCATTTGCATTGTTTCCCAAAAAAGCTTTGAATTTATGCATGAAAAAAGAGCCTACTAATTTATGCTAGTAGACTCTTAAACTTTATAATGAGACGCCGCCACTTGCTGTAATGGCGTCTTGTAATTTTTTAATTGCTTTACGTTGAATTCGCGAAACGTGCATTTGGGATATACCAAGTCTTTCTCCGGCTTCCTTTTGACTAAGCTGTTCCAAATAAGTTAATTGGATAATTTGCCGCTCGCGTTCATTCAATACATTCATCGCATCTGCTACAATCATGCGGCGGTTTGTCACTTCATAGCCTGTATCTTCTCGACCGACTACATCAAATAACGTTACCGTACTGCCATCGGAATCTGATTCGATTGAATGGTCCATCGAAAGTGCCTGATAGCTTCGACCCATCTCCATCGCTTCCAGTACGTCCTCATCCTGGACCTCTAAATACGTTGCAATTTCGGTAATGGATGGGGAGCGTTGTAGCGATGTCGTTAATGCTTCGACAGCCGCCTTGATTCTAGGTCCTAATTCTTTAATACGTCTCGGAACATGCACGTCCCAAGTTTTATCACGTAAAAAGCGCTTTATTTCTCCAACAATTGTCGGAACAGCAAATGCCTCAAAGCTTCTGCCAAAAGAAGGGTCAAATCGTCGGATCGCACCTAATAATCCAAGCATCCCTACTTGTACAATATCATCATAATAAGATTTACCATGTGAATATTTGCGTGCAATCGACTCGACTAATTGCTGATAATGGAGCACAAGATTTGTTTGTGAATCTTCACAGCCGCTTGCCTGATATTCTGCAATCCAATTTAGCACTTCTTCTTTTGATGTATTTTTAGGTAGTGATTCTTTCGACATTCCCTTTCACCTGCTCTCTCGAGACATACTTTGTCATGAAAACAGTGACGCCACCTTCGTTATTTAATTTCACTTCATCCATTAAAGTTTCCATTAAATAAATCCCTAATCCACCTTCACGTAATAATGCTACGTTTTCATTTTCATGATATGGACCAACTTTTGATTTGATCTCTTCAAAGTTAAAGCTTACACCGTAATCTGCGACCATTATCTCAATCTTGTCCTCAAATAATGCACAGCCGATTACAACTTCGCCTTCCTCGTTTGCTTTATAAGCATGGTGAACAACATTCGTCACCGCTTCGCTTGTAGCTATTTTTAAGTCTTCAATTTCATCATAAGTAAACCCAACACGCATCGCTAATCCTGAAATTGTTAGCCGTATAACACTTACATATTGCGATTTGGCAGGCACTCGAATTTCAATATAGTCAAATGCTCTCATCATTTCAACTCCAATTCCTCATCAATCTCGATACTCATTAATTCACTTAATCCTGTAATTTCAAACAACCTTACTAAACGATTTGATAAATTCACTAATTTTAATGATGCATTTTCCTTCGTAACTTTCTTATAAAATGCTACAAATATTCCTAAACCTGTACTGTCCATATAATTTACTTTTGATAAATCCAATTCAATTTTTCGGCCTTCCACAATTTGAACTGTCTCTAACTCTTCGCGTAAAATCGGGGCTGTGTACGTATCAATTTCACCCTCGATATAGCCTTTTAACACGTCTCCATCTTCTCTAAATTGAACATTAACATTCATTATTAGACACCTCCATCTATAAACCTAATTAGTATTCCCGATTTCTCAGGAGTTTAAACATAAATTTTTTTATTTTTTAAAAATAACAACCGTAAAATCATCTTCTAATTCAAAATCAGGCAAGTTTTTCAAATAGGTGTACATTTCCTCACACATTTCCTGCGCTGAAAGATGGTTACAGCTTAATGCCAAATTCTTAATCACATCCCGAGGGTCCAGCTCTCCTTGCTTGCGGAAATCCGTTACACCATCTGTAATCATAATGATAAAATCATTTTCTTCCAAACAAATGTCGTACTGCGGGTATGTCACTTCCGGCATAACACCTAATAGTAAACCTTTCGATTCCAAATCAAAGAAATTTTTTTTGCGAGCATTATAATATATAGCAGGCTCATGCCCGGCCGACCCATATGTAAATTTGCCTTCTTCAATATTGTATGTCCCGTAAAACATCGAGACAAACATACTATCATCAACACTCTTTTCGATAATACGATTCAACACTTCTAAAATGTAAGATGGATCTTTCGTTGCGTACTCAAGTGTATCAAGCCCGTATTTAACCATAGACATACACAAGGCTGCTGGCACACCTTTTCCAACAACATCTGTCACAGCTACACTGACAACCGAATCATTGTTGTTTAAGAAGTGAACATAATCACCATTCATTTTGCGGATTGGTACAGATAGCATCCCAATATCAATCTGATCAAGCATAGGTACTGTTGTTCTAAGAATCATATTCTGAATCTTTGTAGCGACATTCATCTCCATGCGCAGTTCTTCTTGCTGTTCGAGTAAACTTTGATGCTCCTTTAAAGTTAAACCAAAGTGTACCATAATCTCAATTAAAAAATCATAGCTATGCGAAATATCTTCTGGTAAGTCTGGATAAATTTGTTCAATCGCATACTTATGGATATTGATGACCTCTTCGGGAGCTACTTTTTTTTGAATCAACTGTCGAATAAAGTTTTGCCCTATATACAAATTCCGCTCAGTTTGGTTTGCCAAAAAATCCGATAAGATTTTTTGATATTGAGTTTGCAGCTCTTTCAAATTTTACCACATCCTACTTTACCCATTTTTCGATAACTATTGACGTTCCACTTCCTACAGTGGATTGGATGTCCATTGTATCCATTAGTCTTTTGACTCCCGGCAAACCCGCTCCGAGGCCGCCCGAAGTTGAATAGCCGTCTTCCATCACTTTTTTCAAATTGGTTATTCCCGGTCCTTTATCTGCTGCTATTATGCGAAGGCCAACTTTCTCTTCATTACTAATACGTTCTATTGTCACTTCCCCGGCACGGGCATATAAATATATATTTCGAGCCAGTTCACTTATCGCCGTCGTAATTCGAGCTTGATCTACCGCGCCAAAGCCAATTGCTTTCGCCTCGTTACGTCCAAGTTGGCGTGCAGCTACAATATCCCATTCTGTTACAATCTCTACGGTAGATTTCGTATTCATCATAGTGCCCCCAATTTCCTACTTTTTCTTTCTATGGAGTTAACGTATAGTATCAGTTTTTTGAATTATTAATTTTTATATTATACCATATGTTATCCTTGTAGTTTAGTTGGATATAAGTTTCTAAGCATATTTTTGCTATAATTATAATTTTAAGTAAAATATTACAATGTTGCATGATTACAGTTTACTATTTACCTAAAATTTATAGGGGACTTTGATTTATAATAATAAAAAACACCGAAACGATTGTTTCGATGTCTTTTTATGTATTAAAATTTTACGAGTCCTAAACTAATATTAAGAGCGATATCTACTTCTTGCATTAGTTTTGCATCTAGCTGAGTAATACGATCTGTTAATCGTGATTTATCAATTGTACGCAATTGTTCAAGCAAAATTACCGAATCACGCTCAAAACCATACTTTTTCGCATCGATTTCAACATGTGTAGGCAACTTTGCTTTTTGAATTTGCGCAGTTATTGCAGCTATTATGACAGTTGGACTAAAGCGATTTCCAATATCATTTTGAATAATAAGAACGGGTCTAGTCCCGCCCTGTTCTGAACCTACCACCGGTGATAGGTCAGCAAAAAAAACGTCTCCACGTTTTACAATCAAATTGTCATCCCCCGCTTACGAGACGCTCCACCATATGTTCCGCTTCATACTCTGCATGCAAGCACTCACTGCAAATTGTCAGATTAATTTGCGACATTTCCACATAGCCCTTTATTAAAGCTTCCCGTATTTGATTTGGTTGCATATGCTTTGTATAATTTTGAGTCGCCAAATACGCCATCATATAACCATTCTCAGTATTACGCCCAAACGTTCTTTCGAATTGCGTTACTAGCTCATTTGGTATGTCAATTACTACTTCTTCTACTTCTACTAATTCCTTCGCGTACAAAACAAGCACCTCCACCGAACATCCCATTTCCCATTCATTCTATCATTGATTGACTACAATGAAAAGACAGGAAAATTAAAAAACTGACAATTCTCGCAATAAAGGAATAAATATGGACATACTTGGTTTGTATATTTGAAGTTATTTACAGTAATTTTACATCGATTTATTTATATACCCTAGGAACTCTAGCCGTTATTACACATGGCACTTCGTAATTAATTGTTTGGAGTTTATGAGCCCAATCATCTATTGTGATTTCCTCTTGCTGTTGGCAGCCTATCAGTACAACTTCTTCTCCAACATTATATGCTTCCGGAAGTAAAATCATACTTTGATCCATACAAATTCTGCCGACAATTTTCGCTCTTTTTCCTCCAACAAGCACTTCTTGGCCCGAAAGCTTACGAATCATACCATCCGCGTAGCCAATCGGTATTGTACCGATATAGCAGTCCTCTTCTGCTGTATATGTTGCACCATAGCCTACCGATTGACCCGCCTGCATTTTTTTAATATGTACAAGTTCTGTCTCTAGAGAAAATGCCGGCTTAATCGGAAAAGGCAATTTTGTGCCTACATAACCTGAAGGCAGCAATCCGTACATGGAAATACCAAAACGTACCGCATCATAATGCAAAGAAGGATCTTTTACTAATGCGGTAGCTGTATTGGCAACATGAACAAGACGAGGCTTTTGTGGCAGTGCACCTAAAAAGTCCTTGAATAGGGTAGCCTGATTGTCAAAGTACATTGAATCTTCTTCATCTGCAGTAGCAAAATGCGTAAAAATTCCATCGACCAAAAAGTCATCGGAAGAATTAATCATTGTATATAATTCCAATAGTTCTTCTTTAGTAGATACACCGATACGTCCCATGCCCGAATCAACTTTAACATGAAGTCTTAGCTGATTCAGCAGCGGTGTATACTGCTGTGCTTCTCGCAGCCATTCTGTTGAAAAGGCAGTAAGGATTATATTTTCTGCTGATGCATACGGAATAAAAGCATGCGGTGAAGCACCTAACACTAAAATATCAATATCCTTAAAATTCTCTCTAATATGTACTGCTTCGTCGGGTGTTGCGACAGCAAGCATTGTTGCACCGGCCTCGATTGCCGTTTTTGCAACTTCCACATCTCCATGACCATATGCATTTGCTTTTACGACAGCAATAATTTGGATATTCGGTCCTATATAGTTTCTTAGTGAAGCAATGTTATGTGTGACTGCTTGCAGATCAATTACTGCTCTTGTTGGTCTGTAATAAATTGGAGTATCCATTTCGATTTTTACCCTCTTTTTATAAGTTTAAACTTACTGTTATTTATGTAATTTTCAGTCAACCGTTTTTAAATCTGAATACGAAAGAAATCATCTTGCGCTAGTATGCGCAAGATGTCTCTTATTAAATATAACCATAAAATGCAATTTAAAAACAAGTTTAGAAAGGCATAATTATAATTTATTTTACCACGTATTAACGGGTAATAATTTATCTGGCTTCGAAAGCGTAGCGGCAGTACCTAGGCAGACGATAAGGACAGCCTGGAGATCAACTAACCGTAAAATGCAGATTAGGTAGACCCAACATGATGTTTACACAAGCGCTGTCACAGGACTTGACGGTTTTAGCTTGTGCTCCTTAATTGGGGGAAGAGAACCCCCACTAATTGAAGTTTTACTTCATACTACTTTCCTGCACACTTGCAGCTACTTCCAGCAATTCATCTTTTGTTAATTTTGTGGAAGCGATAAAGAAGGTCATACCATCTTTGTCCCACTGAATTGAGTTATCAGTAATAGCACCTATTGTATACCCTAAATCCGCCGGGTCCCCGGAAACAGGTAAGATTGTATCATCGGATTGGATTGGCTGCTGCATTAGTGTAAATGGCTTTTCCCCTTCGAATGTCAAAATAACCCGTGTGTTTCCATCTTCCTGCACTTCAAACTCATCTGTCAGCTTTGTGTGCGCCCAGTCAATTGTAGGGTAATACACACTAAACTCTGTGTCTACCACTTCTGCCGATGCGGCTTTCTTTTCCTCTTTTTCAGAGAACTTTTCTACCGCATATTCTTCTGCAGTATGCTGCACACCTAATTTAATGTCTGCAAATGTAATTACAACTTGTTCTTGTAAAGATTCATCCATAACACTAACTTTTGTCGGAAGCATCGTTTTCTTATCAACTACAATTTGTTGAACCGGTAATGCGGTTTGGTCTACATTTCGTGTCGCAACTTCAAAAGTATAGCTCGCATCATCTTCAGTCATTACCGCTTTTGAATCTGACAGCAAATCATCAGCCAATGCACCAATTATATACGCCTGACTGTTTTGTTTCGGCCATTCACTTTGGAACTTATGCGTTTTACGTAATGATGGCGTGACAACAAAGACACCTTCTTCATTTCGAACGATTAACTGCTGTTCTGACTCACCTTTTGGATTAACTGCCACTCGGTAAAAATCCGGTTTTGTGTGCCAAACCTTCACATCGTAAACACGTGGCTCTGCGCCTGTCCGAACTTCCATCGAAGCACTTAATTCATAACCCTTTGCGTCATTCCACTTCTTGTTAACATCCTCAATCACTTCATCTTTTGTAGCTTTTCCACACGCCGCCAAAAAGAGACAACAAACGACAACTACTAGCAGTCGGAGTTTCAAAGATTCACCCTTTCGATTATCTATTTCGATAAATTACTATATGAGCCAAGGTGTGCATGTATGTATTATTGCATTAAGATTACTTGGGCAGCTGCTGTTGTCCTCGTATGGGTAATGGAAACAAACCCGTTTACCAGTTCACCATCGAAGTATAATACAGGTTTTCCGTGCTCCGTTTTTAAAATTTCTATTTGATGAAGTTCACAGCCTTTACCGATCCCTGTGCCATTTGCTTTTGAATAGGCTTCCTTTGCAGCAAAGCGACCTGCCAAAAATTCCACTTTGCGCATATCCGATAATGTATCAAAAATGGCAAGTTCCCTATCCGTTAAAATTCGTTGAGCAAATTTTGCTGAACGTCCTATCATTTTTTCAATTCGGTCCAATTGTACTAAATCTAAACCAATCCCTTTTATCATTTAATAGCTCTCCCTTTCTTTTAATCATTAATCCAATGTATAATGAATAAAAATACGTTTTATTTTGTATCGACTTAATTGAGGTGGAACATGTTTATTCGTAGAGAAAATTTTAAGCAGTACATTACGTTATATCCGGTCGTATCGTCAATTATAGCAATTAATTTAATTGTTTTCGTCCTAACATTAATACCGGGCTTCGGCGAAGATTTGCTTTATGCCGGTATGAGCGTCAATGGACTCATTGCAGCAGGTGAATGGTGGCGTATTATTACGTCCATGTTTTTACATGCAGGTTTTATGCACGTGCTTTTTAATATGTTCTCCCTATTTTTATTTGGTCCGGAACTTGAAAAAATCGCCGGCAAAATGCGCTTTTTAACAATTTACTTTTTAGCTGGAATTTTTGGTGTTGCTGCTACTTACGCAACACAGGATGCCTATTATGCTAGCGTAGGTGCAAGTGGAGCACTGTACGGAATTTTCGGGGCGTTCGGGGCCCTTGTTTATTACACAAGACATTTATTCCCACAGTTAAGACAAATAATTTTGCCGTTAATAGTAATTAGTATTATTATGACATTTTTAACACCAAATATTAATATTGCTGCACATTTAGGCGGTTTAGTTACCGGCTTTATTTTAGGGGTTGTTTACTTCAACCCAAAAAATATGGGACGCTGGCGCAAACAGCCTATTAGACGGGTAAAGTAAAAACAGGATTCGCGAAAAGTAAATTCGCGGATCCTGTTTTTTAATGTTCATACCAAGACAGTACTCTTTCGATTTCCTGTTGCTCCATATGACGCGCTGTCGCTGAAGCTCCGAGCATACCTGACATCACTACAATTTTTACAGACCCTATATCCCGTCGCTTCTGGAAATAAGTTTGACTGCCTTGTGTAATTTGTACACGCTTTTTTAAAGCGTAAAATGTTACACGGCTTACAAGACGCGAGACAATTGTAATTTGCTGATCTTTCACAGTAAATCCAGTCGTCTTAAATTGCCATCTTCCAAGTAGAATGATTGGAACAATGAGCAATAATGACAACAAGCCATATGGATAGAAGAAGTAAGAAATAGCACCGATTAACGGGACTAGCCATACAAAATCGATTCGATAGAAAAAAGGCTGTGCTTTTTTTGGCGGCTGAATAAGTTGGGTAACTTCAAAATCATACTCAGGAAATAGTTCTGCCAATGGGGTAAACACTTCTTTTTTCGCAATTAACGGAAATAAAATAATTTTCTTGTCATTCTCCCCGCTAAATCCTCCACCAGCACTTTCTACCGCAACAGATGCTAATCCAAGCATTTGTTGGAAAGGATTTTCAGCCAGTTTAATTGCCTGCACCCGGTTTAACGGAATTGTCACTCGTTTTTTTTCGATTAATCCTCGTGTAATGATCAGCCGGTCATGCTGCTTGCTGACCGTAAAGTTATAATAATTTAAAAACGTCAAGCCGACAGAAACTCCCCATGCCAGTATTAGCGCAAGCGCGATTAAAATCATGACAACGATAAAGCCGTACTCCACTAAAAATGCCAACTCATCATAAATCAAATCAAAAGGGATAAACTCGGCAAATTGTGAAAGGACAGCAAAAACTCCGGCAAGTACTACTCCCACACCGCTGGAAGTCGTTGCTAACAGTAACAGCTCCGGTATTTTCATTTTATGTAGAACTACTGATACCGGCTCTGGCTCTTCACCTTCAACCATTTGCTCTTGTTCACTTTCAATCGGCAGTTTTTGTTTCGCTTTTTTCATTTGAATTTCCACTTCGTCTGCCGCAGCTTTTGTTACCGCTGTTAGTTCCGCCTCCGGTTTACCATCTTTACTTCCCGCCGTTTCCACTTGTACTTGTACAAGCTTGAACAAACGGTGAAAAATACCTTCTTTATAATTCAAGTTTTGAATACGATCAAATGGAATATAGCGCTTTTTCTTTATAAACAAACCATATTCCACACGGAGTTCACTATCTTCAAACCAATATATAAATGTCCACCATTTAATCAAACCGCTCACTACTGTTACCGATAAGACAATTACCAAAATAAGGAGTGGAATCATTTCGCTAAAAAACGTTTCGCTTCGATAATCCAAATTAAAATTAAAGCCGTTCGCCGCAACAATGATAATGATCGGAATAAGGAGATCTTTCAATGCCTTTACAACATTGATGACTGCCGTAACAGGATGAAGTTTATATTTCTCATTAGACATCATCTTCCGCCACCCTTGCAAGTTCAGAGATTTTTGTCCTCAATTCATCGGCATCTTCAACTTTCAGCATAGGAATCGTATGTACTGTTGCCGCCGAAGAAATCGATATATTGGCTAACATGTATTTTTTTAAAATCGGTCCCTGTTCTGTATCAACATGTTGAACACGCACCATCGGTATTAATGTCCGTTTTACGACAAACAGACCACTTTGTATTTCAATTTCCTGTTCTCGAACTTCATAACGCCAAATTCCCCAACGGATGCTCGGGAATACAATAACTGAAAATGCAATGGATAACAATACGAGCGCGATGGCAATCCACATAATCCACTGCGGCCAATCAAATCGAACTGTTAAAAATACGATGCCGCCTGTTAAAAGTGCGATAATAAATGTTTGAATGATTCCATATAGTCGCCACACTGTTTGCGCTTTTTTGGGTAACTGAAACATTGGTTGTTCTCTCACTAGCCCTACACCTCTTTTTCTATATTATGCTATACGTATTAGCAGCTTAAATGTTTCATTCTGTTCTGGCTCGGTTGATAAAAATAATTCCCTACCCTCATAGTATAGTTAATTGGTAAATTTGTTAAATAATTTATAAAAATTTTATTTCCCAGAAAATATATTTATATAAAATTTGCCACAAAAAAACACACCAACGAGAAATTCGTTGATGTGTTGAAATAGTATTAGTCTTCGCGACGTTGACGTGGACGACGATCACGAGAACCTTCGCGACGAGCACCGCCTTCACGACGACCTCCATCACGGCTTCCGCTACCAGAACGGCTTCCGCCACCTTCGCGACGGCGATCTCCTCCGCGACGGTCACCACCGCCACGGTTGCCACCACCACGGTTACGGTCATTACCGCCACGGCCGCGGCCTCCGCCACCTTGTGAACGGTCACGACGCATTGGTAATGGACGCTCTTCCGATAAAGATACTGGTGTAGCATCCGGTTCTTTAGTGATTGATTTAAGTGCTGCTGCCACTAAGTCAAGTGCATCGTTATTTTCCAATAACTTAGCAGCTAACTCACGGTAAGTACCTAAATCATTATTTTGAACTAATTCCACCAATGATTGCATTGCATCTTCTTGTAAGCCTACTAATGCTTCTTCAGATGTTGGTGGACGTAAAGGTGTCATACGTTTTTTCGTAGTTTCTTCTACGATGCGTAAATAACCCATTTCACGAGGTGTTACGAATGTTACTGCAACACCAGATTTACCTGCACGGCCTGTACGACCGATACGGTGAACGTAAGACTCAGGATCTTGTGGAATGTCAAAGTTGTAAACATGCGTTACACCTGAAATATCCAATCCACGAGCTGCTACGTCTGTTGCGATTAGAATGTCAATTTTACCTTCTTTGAACTGACGTAAAACTGAAATTCGTTTCGCTTGAGATAAGTCGCCGTGAATACCTTCAGCTAAGAAGCCACGTAAACCTAAAGCTTGGCTTAATTCATCAACACGGCGTTTCGTACGACCGAAGATGATTGCTAATTCTGGTTTTTGTGAATCCAATAGACGAGATAATGCGTCAAATTTTTCACGCTCTGTTGCTTTTACGAAGAATTGTTCAATGTTTTCCATTGTTAATTCTTTCGCTTTAATTTTTACGATTTCAGGATCTTTCATGAATGTCTCTGCAATTTTGCGGATTGCTGGAGGCATTGTCGCTGAGAATAGTAATGTTTGGCGATCTGATGGTACGTTTTCTAAAATTGCATTAATATCATCGATGAAGCCCATGTTTAACATTTCGTCCGCTTCGTCTAAAACTAAAGTTTGCACTTCGTCTAAACGTAATGTACGACGGTTAATATGGTCTTGAATACGACCTGGTGTACCTACAATAATTTGTGGTTTATTTTTTAATGCGCGGATTTGACGGCCGATTTCTTGACCACCGTAAACTGATAATAATTTTACGCGCTTGTCATAACCTAATTTATAAAGTTCTTCTGAAACTTGGATTGCTAATTCGCGAGTCGGAGCAATTACCAAAGCTTGGATATTCGGATTTTTCGGATCGATTTTCTCGATTAAAGGAATACCAAATGCAGCTGTTTTACCAGTACCAGTTTGTGCTTGGCCTAAAACGTCACGGCCATCCATTGCAAACGTAATTGTACCTTCTTGGATTGGTGTTGCTTCTTCAAACCCCATACGCTTAATAGAGCGTAATGTCGATTCACTAATGTTTAATTCTGAAAAATTTGTCAAACTCTTCATTCTCCTTTTTCCTGTATAAGTTGACAAATGGTTACATTTTCAGATGAAATGGCGGCAAATTTCGAGCCATTGTATGTGGAACGTTTCCGTTACTTAAAAATTCTCTCTGCTTCATCGCAGAGTCTCTTATATGAAAAGGAAAGCCCGGTCATTGCCGAGCGGTTCAATTCTACCGTTTCTAATTGGTTGTTGCATTTGTAAAAAATAGAATAAAACCGTTTATCAAAAAAAAGCACTCTTCACCCATAAGTCTGAAGAGTCTTCGCACAAAATGTATCCATTGCTTTTATTAGTCTAACATGGGTTGTAACGGTATGCAATGATATTGCTTTGTATCAAAATAGTCAGATATTTATTACTCCAATAAAAATTGATACACTTGATCAAACCATTGCTCACAATCATCACTGTAACAAATATGATGTTTTCCACAATCTGAAATATACATTTGCTTTTGTTGCGACTGAATTTGTTCAAATAAAATCTGGGCGGTTGCACTTGGCACAATTCCATCCAGCTCCCCTTGTACAATAAAGGTAGGACACTGTATGTTTTTTATATAAGGCTCCGTTTTTTTCACGACCTTCATAAATTCAATCGTTGCTGTTAACGGGACATTTTTAAACTTAAATTTGTACCGTGCAAACAATTCATTTTCTTCTAACTTTTTGTTCACCATATCTTGGGCAATTGTTCGAACGTCTTTTACTAACTGCGTAGGACTCACATACTTTGCTGCAGCACTTAAGAGTACCAACTTTTTTACTGGGTAACGTATAGATAAGTACATCGCAATGACACCACCCATTGAAAAACCGACGACAATGACTTCATCGACTTGCTTTTTCAACTGCCGATATGCGATTTCCGCTTCCATCATCCAATGCTCTGCTTTATAGCCTTTCATCGCCAAATGCTCTGCATCACCGTGACCGGAGAACGTCGGAATGCTTACGACCCAATCTATTCGTTGCTCTATATAATGTGCAAAAGGCTCTACTTCATACGGTCCACCTGAAAATCCATGTAAAAATAGAACGCCGATTTTCATCCAATCACCTGCTTCCATTAAGCTGTTAGTATCTATAATAAGCGACATTTAAAGTCGAAAAAAGTTTTTGCAAAAAAAAAAAAAAAAACGAGCTAGCACTAGGCTAACTCGATTGAATGGATAACTTTCTCCAACTGCATTCCCCGAGAACCTTTTACCAAAAGGATGGACTCGTTTGTTGCATGAGATTTAATTTTTTCGATAATCGGTGCGTACTCATTCTCGGAATACACTAAATGCTCAGCATCAAATGTTTGTTGAAGTTTATTATAGAGCCACTTCATGCGCGGGCCATACAAGCAAACATAGCGTATTTCTTCAGGATGAATATGCGCGGCAATTCCTTCATGCATCTGCTTTTCATCGTTTCCAAGCTCAAGCATATCACCAAGTACAAGCCACTTTTCGTTGCGGATTGTCGTTTGCTCGACAAATTGGATCGCTGCTTGCATCGATGTTGGCGCAGCATTGTACGCATCGTTAATAAATAATAAATCACCGACCGGAACTAGCTGCATCCGCATATCTGTTAAAACTACTTTCTTTAATGCTTCACGGATTTGTTCGTCAGTCAAACCTAATGCCTTACTTACCAGCATTGCACTTAATGTATTCTTCACTTGGTGTTCGCCTAAAACAGAAATGAAGAAATCACCTTGAATTACACCATCTACATGGAAACTGCTTCCTTGTGCTGTCGCTTCTATTTGGGAAGCTGCTAAACTTTGCGCTTGGCTAAAGCCAAATGCCTGTGTTTTTAAGTTTGGTGTTTTTGCAACTAAGTTTTGAAGTAACGGTTCATCACCATCATAGAAAAGAATCCCTTCTTCAGACAATCCTTTTACAATTTCAAACTTCGCCTTCGCAATCCCTTCCCGTGATCCTAAATCTTGCATATGGGCTTCGCCGATATTTGTAATAATGGCATAATGCGGGCGTGCAAGCTTCGTTAGAAATTCAATTTCACCGAAACCGCTCATCCCCATTTCCAATACGGAAACTTCTGTATCCTCATCAAGCTGTAAAATCGTAATCGGCAAACCGAGCTGATTATTAAAGTTCCCGATCGTTTTTTGTACTTTAAAGTATGGAGAAAGAGCTCCCGCCAAAATATCTTTTGAAGACGTTTTTCCGTTTGAGCCGGTAATCCCGATAAATGTCGCTTGATGCTCATTACGGTAACACTCTGCCATTTTTTGAAGTGCAAGCTCTGGGTCTTCCACAAAAATTAATGGCAAATTTTCCGGAGGATTTGGCTCATCGATCATCCATAAAGAAGCTGCTGCGCCTTTTTCAAATGCCTGTTCAACAAAACGGTGCCCGTTTGCGGCTTCTCCACGGAAAGGAATAAATAAATCCCCTTTTGCAATTGTTCGTGTATCAATGGAAATACCTGTGACAACCGTTTCAGGAAATGACTGATTTTCTATCGTTAACCATGATGCAATTTGCTGTAAACTTTTTTTCACTTTTTATCCCACTCAATCTCTGTTGTATTGAAGCTGTTGTTTTTCTGTATAACGTTCAAGCGCAAAACCAATCAGCTCTTTAATTAGCTTTGGATATGTTACATCCGTATGCTGCCACAATAAAGGATACATGCTTACTGGTGTAAATCCTGGCATTGTATTTACTTCATTGATGAAAATTTCGTTGTTTTCAGTTACAAAGAAATCTGCACGCACTAATCCTGCTCCGTCAATCGCTTTAAACGCTCTTTTCGCCATATCTACTAAGTCTGTATAAACACCGTCTTGTAATGGTGCTGGAATAATTAATGCTGTCGAGCCATCTTTATATTTTGAATCATAATCATAAAACTCAGTCATTGGCTTAATTTCTCCTGCTACTGAAACATTAGGTGCGTCATTCCCTAACACAGCAAGTTCAATTTCTCGAGCCGTTACGCCTTGTTCAATCACAATTTTGCGGTCATATTGCAGTGCAAATTGGACAGCTTTTTCCAGTTCCGCTGCATTCGTCGCTTTGCTAATTCCTACACTCGATCCTAAGTTAGCCGGTTTAACAAACATCGGATAGCCTAAAGACTTTTCGCATCTTTTGATCCAAGCTTCTTTCTCCCGCTCCCATTCACTTCGAATGAAATATTCATAAGGTAATTGCGGCAATTTTGCCATTTCAAACAACTGCTTCATAACTACCTTATCCATACCTGCTGCTGAACCAAGAACACCGTTACCTACATAAGGAATGTTCAGCACTTCCAAAAAGCCCTGTACTGTTCCATCTTCACCGTTCGTGCCGTGCAGTAAAGGGAAGATTACGTCAAATGGACTTTCCATATGTTTTGCAATAAATTGCGTAATATTATTTTCAGTCTGGTCTGATACCATTGTAAATTGCAATTGTTCAATCGTTTGAGCGGGTTCTGTTAATTGAGGTCCAACACGCCATTCACCCTTCAATGTTATAAAAATCGGGAAAACGTCAAACTCGTTAAAATCCATTGCTTGCGTTACTGCCTTTGCAGTTGAGAGTGATACTTCATGCTCGGCTGACTTACCACCATATAATAAACCAATTCTCTTTTTCATTTTCTTGACCTCCAGTTTTCACTAACCTAATTTTATCACGAATACACTAAACGCTGAAATCGGATAAAAACACCCACTGCCCTGTTCGCTGTGAGTGTCAACTAATTTGTATTAATTCATCATAGCCTTGTTTTAATATTTCATCTAAATCATCCCAAACTTCATCCGGATAATCATAATCACTAAGCACCCGGATTTCGATTGCATAATGGGAATTGGGTTTATCTAGTTTATATAATGACAGCAATGCACCTTCCTTAGCAAAAGGCCTATATTGTCTTAATGTAGAAGGATCGATTGTCGGTGAGTTGTTTTTACTCTTTCTTCTCCAAAAGCTCCCAACACCTTCTTTATCTCTTATCATTCGATTAAATAGATTCGAAACGAGTATTTCAGAATCGCCTATAAAACGATAATATACTTTTGTCATTTTGTCAGTTACAGATGAGTAATAAGCATAGCGATTTTGCAATTTGCTGAAAAATGGCGATGCAAGCGGTTCACGCTTATGACTTAAATAAAGTAGTTCTGCCTGTTCAAGGGGCGTTAACGTATTAATGTTTTTCTCAGTCGTAAAATCTACCCAGCACAAATCTTTCTTCAAGTCGCTTTCCTTTTTTAGAAAATCACGCATATCTTCACTTGTTACAAAATCGAATTGTGTATGCATATTAAAAGAGCCGTTGTCGTACGCGTGCTTTAATAACAGAACATTTTTTACGGGCTCGACCGAAACCATAAATTCCTTCAGTGTAAGACCACTATAAATAACAAAATGTTCGACATCGTTCATATGAATATATAAATGATGCATAAAATCTTCAGCAGATTTCATTTTCTTTGCCACGTTTTGCACGCCCCTTTAATATGAATAATATGATTATTATATGACTTCTCATTCAAATTTGAAACATTTTCTCACCTGTTTCGTCCAACTTTTAAATTAGTCTTACTAAAGTAATTTTTATAAGAATATGATAAAGTAAATAAAGCTTAAAACATTACAGCAATTTCCGTGAAAACTTTCCTATATCTTCAATTTTTTTACCGGGAAATGTTGTGCCCATATAAAGAACCTTCAATTTGTTGGTATCTTCTGGCCCTTTAACGGGTTAAATTTAATAATTTAAGGTGAAACGAATGGATACAAACAATTATAATTTTAATAAACGGTTCGACTGGCCGCTTACTACCATCCTCATCATATTTTTAGGAGTAAGTGTGCTTGCAATCGCATCTGCACAAACTTCCGGTCAATATGGAATAAATTTCATACCGAAACAAATAATAAACTACGCTATTTTTGCTTTTATTGTTGCCTTTGTCATGTACTTTGACCCTGATCAGTATAAAAAAATGGCATGGCCATTGTACGGTTTCGGAATTTTACTATTAATTGCCCTTGTCGTTATTCCTACATCAACTGGTTTAACTGTCGAAACAAACGGAGCAAAGAGCTGGTTTAAAACACCAATCGGTAATATTCAGCCTGCCGAATTTATGAAGACATTCTATATTTTAGCTTCCGCCTTTTTAATTAGTAAGCATAACGAAAATTACCAGATTAAAACGATCAAATCCGATTTATTGCTGCTCGGCAAAATTGGTTTAACGTTGGCAGTGCCGCTTGGCTTCATTATGTTGCAGCCGGATTTAGGTTCTGCTCTAGTATTTTTTGCCATTACTGCAGCACTTGTAATTGTGGCAGGTGTGACTTGGAAAATTATTTTACCGCTTTTTGGCGGAGCAGTAGTTGTAGGCGGATCGTTATTATGGATGGCACTGTATATGCAGGACTTTCTGGAAAAGACATTTGGTTTCCAACCATACCAGTTCGCCCGTATTTATTCATGGATTAACCCCTATGAGTATGCGACTTCGGACGGCTATCATTTAATTACTTCACTTAATGCGATTGGTTCCGGTGAGGTTTTCGGTAAAGGATTCATGGCGCGTGAAGTATATGTTGCGGAAAACCATACAGACTTTATCTTTGCGGTAATCGGCGAAGAATGGGGCTTTATCGGCGCAAGTGCTGTTATTTGTCTGTACTTCCTGTTAATCTATCACTTAACGAAGATGACATTATTGTTAAAAGATCCGTTCTGTACTTATGTATGTGCAGGGATTATCGCAATGATTACATTCCATGTGTTTGAAAACATCGGTATGACGATACAGCTTCTGCCGATTACAGGTATTCCGTTACCTTTCATTAGCTACGGAGGTAGTTCGATGATGGGGAATGCCTTAGCGATTGGTCTAGTCTATAGTATGAAGTATCATTACCGTACGTATATGTTTACAACAAATGATCCTGACGATGAATAAAACAAAAAGGACCCGCGTATACCGCGGGTCCTTTTCCTATTGCTTCATATGAAAATAACGTATGACAAACGGGGTTTCATCACACCTGATTTTCATCAATTTTGCGTTTGCGGAGTTTGTGTTGGTGGTGTTAAAACTTTTAAAAGCTCAAGACGAGATTTCGTAACTGTCGCCGTAACACCTAATTTTGATAAGTTTGTAACAATACGCTTTAAATCAATCTCTTTCGCCATTTGATTACACCTCAAACTTTCCTTTGTTAATATATATAACGATATTTCGTGTCAAAAGTTTCAAATTAATAAGGTCAGACCTTGTACTACTTCATATGTTACCACGTATAAACTTATTTTTCTTTCCTGTTTTGTGACAAAACTAAAACATAATTAAACTTAACCGTTTATTAGCAACAATAAACCTATATAAATTTATTTCAGAGAAAATTTTTTCTTGTAAATTTTATAATTACTTTTGAAATAATTTACATAATCTTCTCGAATACATGTTATTTAATAATTTTATTTTTCACGCGTAGTTAAAATGAATTGCACTATATTTCCAACTATGTTTAACAAAAATAGCAAATGGAAATATTGAAAATATCATGACCATTTTTGTGAAGTAATTCCGATTAGGAATAAACAAATTTTCGTCCGTACGGGCTTTCAATCCACCATTTCACATAGATGTTACTTCAGTAGGAGGAACTTCAAATGTCACATATAGAAAAAAATATTTATATTCCAAAAGAATTGATCCATTATCATACGAGTTTAAGTCATTCAGCTGAACAAGTAGCAATTTTAAAACCGGTGAAACAACCTGCATTTTTACATGAAAGTAAATTTGCCGGCCTTCCTTTTCTAACAAATAAAATGGAACATCCTAAAGACAATCAAAATCGCTATATGCTATTTTTGGCACAGCTTAATTTTGCGGAAATTCAGCTAGACCATCCATTTCCGCAAGATGGTATATTGCAATTTTATATTCCACAGCAATGTTACGAAAGGGAAAAGTTACATTCGGAATGTCGTTATTGTAAAGTCCAATATATACCTTATCAAGTTCACTATAATGAATTTATTCATGATTTCACGTATTTAGAAGACGTAAACGTCAGCAGTTTCCCGATTCAGCAGGAAATGAAGCTCATTCCTAAAACACAGTTTGAACCGGTGTCAGCAATGGATTACCGTTTAAATAATTATTTTAAACCTGAAATAATGGATGCACCCATTACATTGGATGATCGTTCATTTCAGGATGTATATTTGGAAAGTTATTTAGCAGCTGAACATAAAATTGGCGGCTATCCATATTTTATACATCAGGATTTCAGAAAAACGTCACCCTATCTACAGCACTACGACACATTATTACTGCAAATCGTTTCAAACGATGAGCAAAATATTATGTGGGGAGATAGTGGGATTATCAGCTTCTTCATTAACTCAAAAAAATTAGCGCAATGTGATTTCTCGGATATTTACTTCCATGTTGAGGAATATTAAAACAGTAAGAAGCACTCGCTTGAAGTGTTTCTTTTTTTGTTTTGCTTCCATAGGCTATAATGATAAGAAAGAAGGAAAGTAGGTGAATCTTTTGAGCGCTATTATTCAAAGTTCCATTTTGGTACCGCTTATTATGTTTATAAATATTCTATTTGCCCTGACTGTCATTTTTTTAGAGCGCAAAAAGCCTTCATCGACTTGGGCATGGTTGCTCGTTCTTTTTTTCTTACCGTTTGTTGGGTTTTTCCTCTATTTATTACTAGGACGACAATTGAGAAAAAAACACTTATTCCGTTGGGATGGCAGAAAAGATATCGGGATTGAACAACTGATTAATTATCAGATTGAAGCTATTGAAAATAATGAGCTGGAACTGCGTACAGAAAATATTAAAATTTATAACCACCTTATTTATATGAATTTAAAAACAAACAACGCTGTCCTTACACAAGATAACGATGTAAAAATATTTGATGATGGCAGTGACAAGTTCGAAGCACTTATAAATGATATTCTTCATGCGAAAAACCACATTCATATTCAATACTATATTTTCAAACTGGATAATTTGGGGCAACGTATAGTAAATGCTTTAATAAAAAAGGCGAAACAAGGTGTAAAAGTAAGAGTACTCTTTGATGAAATGGGCTCACGCGGAGTTCGGAAGCGGCATTTTAAAGAATTGATCGAAGCCGGCGGTGAAGTAGAAGTATTTTTCCCTTCGATTTTGCCTCTCATCAATCCACGCTTAAACTTTAGAAATCACAGAAAAATTTCCATAATAGACGGACGTATCGGCTATATCGGAGGTTTTAACGTTGGGGACGAATATTTAAGTTTATCGGATCGATTCGGCTACTGGCGCGATACACACTTACGTATTGAAGGGAGTGCTGTCCACCCATTACAGACTCGCTTCATTTTGGACTGGAATCAGGCAAGTGCCAAAAATGATATTTGTTATGCAGAGCGTTATTTTCCGATTATCCCTCAAAAAGGAACGGCCGCTCTTCAAATTATTTCAAGTGGACCTGATACAGAATGGGAAGTAATTAAAAACAATTATTTGCATTTAATTGCGAATGCAAAAAAATACGTGTACATACAGTCCCCGTATTTCATTCCAGATGAATCTTTCTTTGACGCTATTCGAATCGCAGCCCTATCCGGAATCGATGTGCGGATTATGATTCCAAATAAACCTGACCACATGTTTGTCTATTGGGCGACTTATTCATACGTAGGACCACTCGTTGAGGCAGGTGCAAAAGTATATCATTATGAGAAAGGCTTTATTCACGCCAAAATGATTGTCGTGGATGATGAAATTGCTTCAGTAGGTACTGCAAACATTGATGTACGGAGCTTTAGTTTAAACTTTGAAGTAAATGCCCTTCTTTATGACAGATTATTGGCACACCGTCTTGCTGAAATATTCGAAAGTGATATATTAGACTGTTCAGAGCTCACATTTGAACTGTACAAAAATCGCTCCAGTTTTGTAAAATTCAAAGAATCCATCTCCCGTTTATTATCACCAATACTATAGGGAAATGGATTTGAATTGAAATACCTTTTTGCATACAGTAAAAAACCAATTTCCTCCCCAGAGAAAATTGGTTTTTCTGTTTATAATTCAGCTTCAAGTTTTATTTATTGTATTCCTAAGTATTCTTCCAACGTCACGCCTGCTTCAAATACCTTTGTCGCTAGTTCGCCTTCCAAATAGCGGAAATGCCATGATTCATGCATGAACCCTGTAATCTCTTCTTTTCCTTTCGGATATCGTAAAATGAACCCGTACTTGTGGGCATTTTGTGCCAACCACTGTCCTGCTTCAGTGTCGCCGAACTCATTTGTCAGCCACAACTCTTCACGACCCTTTTCCCCAATATCAAAAGCGAGTCCAGTTTGATGCTCGGAATACCCTGGTCTTGCACTGTAGCGATCTGCCGCTTCCTTTCCGTCTCGTTTCACGTAGCGATCGTAGAGTGTTTTTTGATAATCGTAAGAACGGAAACCACTAAAAGCAACGAGATCTATTCCATTTTCCATCGCAGCTTTTGCCATCTTTTCAAAAGCGGCACGCGCTTTAGGATCTTCCCCTTTATTGTAGGTAGAAGGAAGGGGATTTTTCTTATTCGCAATTAATACCCCTTTTACAAAAGTAGGTTCTGTTGCAGATTTTTGACCAACAATATATCCATTTTCCAGCTCCACTTCTTCCGTAGCAGGCGGAGTTTCTTTAGAAGGTTGTTTAATTGGCTGTTCTCCGGAATTTGCCGAATGATTTTCACCGTTTTTTTCTGAAGAAGCCAGATCATCAGCATTTTCATCTTGTGGCTTCGATGGTACTTCCGTTTCATTTGTTTTATTTTGTGTCTCTTCATTTTCCAGTTCATTTGGTTCAACAGATTTTTCTTCTGTAGCAGATTGTGCTACTTCAAATTTATAATAAATAGACCCTAAGATCGCGATTAAAATAACAATTGAAATGGATACAATCATTGCGATCGGACTTTTTCTGTTTGTTTTTCTGTTCATTCCATTTCGCCTTCTTTTTCTATTTTTATCCTGTGACAATAATAAACAAAACAATAATTGATAAAACTGCAAAAATCATCGACATTTTCTGCATCCATTTTGCTTCTTTTTCATGACCCTTTTCTTTAAAGGTACGTGAACGGAAAAAATTCGTAAATGTAAACATAATCGTCATAGCTAAAATTGCTGCTTCCATATTTTGTTTCACTATGAAAAATAGTGCGGTTAAACTAGCTCCTGCAACTAAAACGAGTGAGATCGCTCTTTCATATTTTTTCATTTTTCTCTCCTTACATGATGATTGCATGTTCTTATTAAAAGCAATCTATTTTTCAATCTTTGTTTAGTATAAAACTAGCCTAATTGATAAAGCAATTTTGAGAATCTTAAAGGCGCAAACTAGTTTTAAAATAAAAAACTCCACATGTAATAATATATACCATGCAGAGTTTTCATATATTATTCTTTTTTTTCTGAAACTTTCAGCTGAACAAGAATAAAGAAATTACATTAATTGATCCGCCCTACATTAAAGGGGTATTATACGCACTATTAGGCTTTTAAATATTAAACACTTTCGTACTCTACTTCAGGAATTTCAAATCGGAAAAACTCATGATGCAGCTCATCACGGAAATGTTTTGGTGTTACACCTGTGTATTTCTTAAAAATTCTAGTGAAATAACTCTGATTACAGAAATGGAATTGGTCTGAAATTGACGTAATACTTTTATTCGTATGACGTAAATAATATTGGGATTCCTCTACACGGCGAACATTTAAGTATTCAACTAAAGTGATACCTACATGCTCACGGAAAATACGCGATAAATGACTCGTACTAATATGGAAGTTCGCTGCAATACTTTCAACTGTTAAATCATTTTCCAGCTCATCATTTATGTACATAATAACTTTGTTTACTGTTTGGTGACGGAACGTAGGCTGCTTTCGGTCCGCAATAAAGTACACATAAAAATCGATTAAGTCATCTGCAAATTGCAGAAACTCGGCATCCTTCATCTTGTTTTCAATCATATCTGCACATGCTAAATTGAAGGCAAATGCTTTTTTAGAAGGGACTTGATTATCTAAAAGCTTACGCGCAACAATTGAGGATAACGTAACAAAATACGAGCGCACTACTTTAATGACCTGTTTTCCGAAGCGTGCGGATAATATGTCTATAATTTCGTGTAATGTCTTCTTTGCTTTTGCTACTTCTAAATGATAAACTTCAAAAATCAATCGAGATTCCAGAACAAAAAAATCTTCGATACCAGCATATTGATTGATATTGTCAATCTCTTGAAAATACCGTTTTGAAATTGTTTCCGAGATTGAATATTGATGTAGTTGCATAAGTTACCCCATCTTTCTTCAGAATGACCTTCTATTACTTATTTGAAAGACAAGACTTATACAAATGTACAAGAAAATGTCGTAAATCTGCAGCTTGTTTATATTCCATACATCTGCCAGTCTGCATTTCATAATAAGTGATATCATTATATTAATCATAAGAAATTTCCATAATAGAATTTCTTTTATTAAGCAAAGTAAATATTTATTCATATTTATATTTATACTATTAGAGTATGCATTGTTTTCGGTACAATAGTACATTTTATTAGTAACTATAGTGAATATTACCATATTACAAGTTTTGCTTTCAACCTAATTTTAACAATTATTCTAGGACAAAATTATTAGGTTACTTCCAATTATAGAAATAAAGGAATTTAAAAAATGCATATTTCACCTAATCATACTCTTTTAGCATAGTAATTTTCACGCTATTTTTTTATTATGTTTTCCATGAAAAAATTTCCTTTTTAAATCCCCCTAAAATATTTTTCATTTTAAAAAATCTTCCCAACCCAATTTCTTTAAATATGTAGTAAAATAGTTCATAATTGTATAAAATGCTTATAAAGAGGTGTTATAAAGTGGATCCAAGACAAATAGAAGAAATTATGGAAGTCATTAAAGAATTTTTCCCTGAGAATACATCAATTGCTATTTCAGATACAAATGAGTATTTATATTATCAGCCAAGCAAAAAAGTAGACTTAAAAATCAAACCAGGTGACCCGATTAAAGAAGGTTCAGCTGCATACAAAGCTTTAGCGTATGGTCAAAAAATCAATTCATACATTGAATCTGACGTATTCGGAGTTCCTTATTACGGAATGAGTATTCCTCTCATTGAAGAAGGTGAAACAAAAGGTGCCATTACAGCAATCTTCCCTCAAAAACCTTCTCCGTTTTTAACTAATTATATTACAGTGAAAATTGATGACTGCTGGTACCCAATTAAACACAATCAAGTAATTTATCTTGAGACACAATTGCGTAAAACTTTTGTAAAAACGATGCATCGTGAAGGATATCACCGCTTGAACTTAAGTGACTTAGAGTTATTTTTAGCTCCAGATTCGTTCATCCGTTGCCACCGTTCTTATATTGTAAATATTGATTACATTGATGAAATCCAGCCAGATTCACACTCGACTTTCCTATTAATAATGAAAGACGGCACACGTATTCCTGTAAGCCAACGCTATGCTAGCTACTTCCGCCGTTCTTTAGGATTCTAGAATTATTAAAAGCGACTCGTACATACGAGTCGCTTTTTTAATTTCCGCCACCCCTTGGTCTTTTGGCCTATTCTCCCACCCTTAATTGTGCGTTTCTGCTAAATAAGTTATTAGTCAACTTCATAGCTAATCTGTTTTTATCTCTCTTTTACGTTAAATTTCTCTAATAATCACCTTTTAAGCGCTTTTATGTTGCGCGTGAAGTAAATGTGACAATTTGATGATAATATTAGCATAAATGCCGGTTTACTACCTGGTGAAATACACAGAAAATTACAAAAGTTTTCTGTTTATCAAACGATTAAATAACTTATTAGGGGAGGATTTATTAATGGATCCACGAGTTGAGAAACGTTTAGGTTTAAAACAATTAGTAGATAAAGTTGTATCTGCTGAAGAAGCTGCTGCTTTAATTCAAGATGGCACAGTGGTAGGGATGTCAGGATTTACTCGCGCAGGTGATGCTAAAGTTGTACCAATGGCATTAGTAGAGCGTGCTAAAAACGAAAAATTTAAAATTGATGTATATACAGGGGCTTCATTAGGTCCAGAAGTTGATAACTACTTAGCTGCTGCTGGTGTTATTAACAAACGCGGTCCTTTCCAAGGGGATGCGGTAATGCGCGGTTTAGTAAACAAAGGCGAAATTTCTTATGTAGACGCACACCTTTCTCATAATGCTGAATTAGTACGTCAAGGAATTATCGGTCCTATTAAACACTTAATTTTAGAAGCAGTTGCAATTACAGAAGATGGCTTAATTATCCCATCAAACTCTGTAGGTAACTCACCAATCTTCGCTGAATATGCAGAGAACATTATTATCGAATTAAATATCTCTCATCCGGAAGCATTGATCGGTATTCATGATATCTATGTTCCAGGTGAACAAGGTAAGCGTGACGTGATTCCAATGACAAATGCTGAGCAGCGTATCGGTGAAATCGGTATTAAAGTAGATCCAGCTAAAATTAAAGCAATCGTTATTTCTGAAGAGCCAGACGCTCCTTCATTAATCGTTCCTCCAGATGAGGAAACACAGGACATGGCAAACATTTTATTAGACTTCTTCCGTTCTGAAATCAAAGCGGGCCGTTTAACAAATGAATTAATGCCATTACAATCAGGTGTAGGTTCAGTAGCAAACGCAGTATTAGACGGCTTTGCTGATGCAGAATTCGAAAACCTGGTAGTTGCTTCTGAAGTATTACAAGATGCAGTATTCAACTTAATTGATGCTGGTAAAGTACGCTTTGCTGCTGCAACTTCTATTACACTTACAGAAGAATTACAGAAAAAAGTTTACGGCAACTTAGAAAAGTATGCTGATAAAATTTGCTTACGTCCACAAGAAATCTCTAACCACCCAGAGCTTATCCGTCGTTTGGGCTTAATCTCAATCAACACTGCTCTTGAGTTAGATATTTATGGTAACGTAAACTCTACACACGTTTCAGGAACTAAAATGATGAACGGAATCGGCGGTTCTGGTGACTTTGCACGTAACGCTCGTCTTGGTATCTTCGTAACGAAATCATATGCAAAAGGCGGCGCGATTTCTTCAATCGTACCAATGGTTTCTCACGTAGACCACACTGAGCACGATGTAGACGTAATCGTAACTGAACAAGGTATCGCAGATTTACGCGGACTTGCTCCAAAAGAGCGCGTAAAATTAATCATCGAAAACTGTGCTCACCCAGATTTCAAAGAGCAGTTATGGGATTACTATAACCGCGCTTACGAAGCAACTGGCGGCGCGCACACTCCTCATATCTTAGAGGAAGCTCTATCTTGGCACGTAAACCTTGCTAAAAACAAAACAATGAAAAAAGAAACAGCTAACGCTTAATCTTTATACATGGTAAAGGGTTTGTCCGAAACGTTATAAATCGTTTCGGACAAACCCTTTTTTTATCATAAAAAAAGGAGGCTAATTTCCCGCCACCTTGTTTTTATAAAATTCAACAGTTTGCTTACGCTCGTTTTTCCTGTTCATGATTGTAGTAATCAGTTGTTGTTTGAGCGCCTTCCTCGACCATTTGGTTACCTTCTAACGTATGATCTGCAATCTCTCCAGCTGTCACTGCAACATCTTCCAGGGATTCTTCTTTGTAATCTTCTTTTCCGACAGAAGCCGATTTTGCCATATTTGTATCCAAATCACCTGTTGATGATGGATGCGCATTTTCATTACTGTAACCAGCAGACGTTTTGTCCTGAACTTTCTGCATCAAGCCTTGAACTCCACCGCTTTCATTTACTTTACCTTTTGCTTTATTCAAATAATCCATTGCTTTATCCCGGTTTTCCTTTTTACTTAAAAATGAAGCAGCACCTGCTAATAACCCCGCAACTACAACGCCTTTACCTTTTAATTTAGCCATAATAATATTACCTCCCAATTCGGAATTTAATTTCAATTTCATATAAATTAATATACCCTGCGAATTTCTTTTAAAACATTTGCAGTTATAGGATTAAAAAATACCTGAATTGGATAAATATTTATAATTAATATAAAAAGGAGTGTTCAATATGTTCCAAAACACAGAAATTACATATAAAGGTACGGAGATTCTTACGCTTCTCGGTGTTTCAGGAGTTATTACAGCTCTAATTTCATTATTTGTAGGATTCTAAAAAACATGACAATCAATCCAAAGAAATTTATAACTCCATAATAAAACACGATTTTCCAAAAAATGAGAATCGTGTTTTTTTATTTTACTATACTTTTACATCGTCATACGCATCGCTTTTTTGGAATGAAGAAACGACATATGAACAAATGGCCTTCATTTTGTAATTGTTTTCTCGGGCGTAATCCGCAGCTGCATCTAAAAGCTTTTTGGCTACCCCTTGACCGCGCAGCACATCGGATACATACGTATGATCCATATTCATGACACCGTCACGTAAAACCCAAGTAATCTCAGCAACACGCTGACCGTTCAATTCATATTCCAGAGCACCATAGTTATTCCCTTTGTCTTTATAAATAAATTCCATATTTCTCCCTCCTTCTGTACTTCACAATATACCATAATTTGAATTTTTGAAAAAATAAAAGCACCCGATTTACGAGTGCTTTCATTGAATGACTATTTTATTTGAACCAAGATGAAATTGTATCGATTAAATTATTAAAGAAATTTTTGACGCTTTGCCAAAATCCTTCATCCTCTAATATCGCACCGAACTTCTCATCAAACTTTGCCGTTAAATCTGAAAGCTGTGATGATAATTTACCGAAATCGATATTCAAATTACTGATTCGGTCCATTAAATCCACTAAAAGCTGACGGTCTGCCTCACTTAAATTGATTTGCAGTTTGTTCAGCTGCTCTTCAACAATTTGCTGAACTTCTTCTTTTGTTGCCGGTTTATTTTCTGCAATTGCTTTCTTAATCTCTGTCAATAATTCCGCAACTTGTGCATCTGAAACTCCTGCCGATTCTGCAATTGATGTAGCAACTGATAATTCGTCATTTGCGACATCTGTACGCTCAATATCTAATGTCTCACCTGTTTTTGCTTCATATGCTTTATATATCCCGACTAATGCCGAGTGACCTGTTACTGGTTTTGGTGCTGCAATTTCCACGATCGCATCTTCAATGCCTGCCGTTAACATGGCATTTGCATACATTTCAGATGTTACTTGTGTAATATTATCTGGTGTTACGATACTAATTGTAAGTCCCTTGCCTGCATCTTGACGTGTAATTTTCGCAGATGAAAACATACGTGAACTTGGGTTACTATCTTTTATATATTTTGCTAAATCCTGTCCTGAAATTGTAATTTCATCTACTTCTGTTTCCTGATCTACACGCAAAGCAATTTTCACTGTTTCTTTTTCATCAGCAGATAAGTTACTTCCATAAACAACGATTGGTACACCGAGTTTTTCATTGATTGGATTTTTTTGTTCAGTAGTCGCTGCAGAAGCGCTCATTGGTAAAACAAAAGAAATTAATAACGCGAATGCTGCAATGACAGCCATCCATTTTTGTTTCATTTTATAAATCCCCCTTTGCGAATGTATATGTTGTCCAATTAACTATACATTCTTTAATTAATACGAATAAAAAAAGTAAAAGGTTTCATATACATTTCCCCTTTTACTTATAGTTGTATCTAAACGATTTCTGTCCAGCCGTCTTTTTGCGTAATTTTGCGCGCTTTCATGAGAGTACCTAGTGCACGCTTAAAGGAACCCTTACTCATATTGAACATTTCAGAAATTTCCTCTGGTGTTGACTTATCACCAAACGGCATTTTTCCGCCGACACTTTCCAAATATGCAAAGATTTTTTCAGCATCATCACCTAAGCGTTCATGTTTTCGAGGCAAAAATGAGCCGTTTAACGAGCCATCTTCCTTCACATCAATAATGCGCACTTGCACTTCTTGTCCTAAACGTGGCTCAGCTTTCATTTCCGATTCGTGTACGAAAATACGATAAGGATTTTCAACACCCAATAAAAATGATCCTACCGGTAATAGACGGTATGGTCGTGCTGTAATGTTTTTGTTGAACATGTCTTCCGCTGCGCCTTCATACATGTCATTAACTTTTTCTTCTGTAATTAAACGACCGAATAAATCCCCGTTGCGATCTGTACGTAATGTAATGTACAAATAATCTCCTGATTCCGGCCATACTTCTTCAATAGCCGGTAAGTCTTCGGCACGTACTAATACTTCGCGTGATGTACCAATATCACAGAAAGCGCCTTCTTTTGTTACTTTCAACACGCGTGCCCAACCGTAATCCGCTTCTGTAATATGCGGAATGGCTGTCGTTGCCTGAAGGTCTCCACGGCGATCCGTATAAAGGAATACTTTTAAAACATCGCCGATCGCAATTGTTTCTGCTACATCTGATGCATTTAAAGGAATTTCCAGTTCACCATTTGTTAAAATATAACGTGACCCTTGTTCTTCCAATACCGTTAATTCCACTACTTGTCCTGATTTTATTAATTGATTCATAATATTCTCCTTTTTCTTGTCAATCATTACATACTATGATTTGATTTCATTTCTTCCAGCTTCTTTGTCATTTGAGGCTCTTCTTCTAAAAGCTGTACAAGATCCGCAATGCGATCTATGGAATTCCAGCTCAAGTGATGTTCAATACCTTCAACGTCTTCATATATACGTTCTTCATCTACCCCTATTAAACGCAAAAATTGTTCCAGCAAATCATGTCGCTGAACAAGTCTCTTTCCTAACTTTTGCCCTTTTGGCGTTAATGTTAAGCCTCTATATTTTTCATATATTAAATAGCCGTCTTTATCCAATTTCTGCACCATTTTTGTAACGGAGGAAGGTAGAACAGATAAAGCTTCCGCAATATCGGACACACGTGCATACCCTTTATGTTCAATTAGTAGATAAATTTGTTCGATGTGGTCCTCCATGCTAGGTGTTGGCATAGCTGTTCCCTCTCTTTCCAATTGCTTCTTTCAGTTTACTACAATTTCACGCAAAAAGTTAACTGAAAACAGTAAACGCATAATTTACATTTGCTTAGTTTCATAAAATATTCGGCTATGGTTACATAGTAAGCGGATTAGTCAGCCATTGCCGTTATTGTGGCAATTTTAAACGGTCTTCCTACGCTAAAAGGCGTTAAAAGAAAAAGGCTATTGCAATTAGTATGTCCCTAATTGAATAACCTCTTCATTTTATCTTTTATAAAACTTGATCATGACTGCTTATATACATAAAGAAAACATTGAAGTCACTGCTTATGGATGCTTAGGATATTGTTTTACAATGTGAAGTGCACGGATAATCTGTTTATTGATTTCCTCAAGATTTTCCGGTGTGCTCATTTGTTTAAATACAGCATCTCTAGTCTCGTTTGATGTAACATAACGAGCTGGCAATACATTTAAAACAATTGCATTCACATCCATCTCACATTGTTCACAATGACAAAATGTTTGATATTCAACGCCATGCAGCAGAAAACTAACAAGCCCTTTTACAATTTCTTCTGTTACATTTATTAATTTAATACCTGACATTGCCATCTTTCGCCTCATTTTTTAAACTAGATTCTCTTCTACAATCATATAACGCCAAGTAATATAACTCAATCATTTTGATTAAAACATGTGACTTTTTTACTTTCGATTAAAAAGACATATTTCTATAATTTTACTCACTTTATAAATACCAGTATACTACTTTTCTACCTTTAATAAGCGTAATGAATTTAAAATAACTATTAATGTTGCTCCCATGTCAGCAAAAATTGCAATCCATAATGTAAGCCAGCCCGGGATGATGAGTAAAATCGCCACTAATTTCAGACCGAGCGCAAAGGTAATGTTTTGCTTAATAATTTTTAATGCTTTTTTGCTAAGTTTCATAGTATATGGCAGTTTTGAAAGATCATCTGCCATAAATACAATTTGAGCAGTTTCGAGTGCTGCATCAGTGCCTGCACCGCCCATCGCAATTCCGATATTTGCTGATGCCAATGCCGGTGCATCATTAACCCCGTCTCCCAACATGGCAACTGATCCATACTGCTGTTGCAATTCTTTCATAGCCTGTAATTTATGATGCGGTAAAAGATTTGCCCGTATGTCATCTATTTGAAGTTGCTGAGCAATTTTTTGTGCGGTCAATTGTGCATCACCTGTCAGCATAACAGTATGTTTAATATAATTTTCATGAAGTTTTTGAATTACCTTTTTACTTTCAGGACGAATTTGATCTGCTATCGATAAAACCCCTAAAACGCGTTCGTTATTTGCAGCAACAATTACCGAATGACCATTTGAAGCAAGCTGGTCAATTTTTTTCAACAGTTGTTGCGAAACAGCAACACGTGATTGAATCCAAGGAACACTTCCAGCATAAATTACTTCGCCTTCCACTGTTCCATAAGCTCCTTTTCCTGTTACAGACTGAAACTCCTGAACAGTAGGGACAGTAATTTTTTCTTCAAATGCCTTTGCTAAAATTGCGCGTGCTAATGGATGCTGCGACTTTTTTTCTACTGCTGCTATCTTTGCAAGTAATGTACGCGAATCTTCGGCATTATTTTCTACTATTATTTCCATTACTTCCGGCTGCCCTTTTGTAAGGGTACCTGTTTTATCGAATGCTACTGCTTTAATACGACCCAGTTCTTCTAAATAGGCGCCACCTTTAATTAAAACACCATTACGAGCAGCATTACCGATTGCGGTAACGATGGCTACAGGTGTTGAAATAACAAGTGCGCATGGGCATCCGACCACTAAAACAGCTAACCCTTGATAAACCCAGTGCATCCAATCACCTGTAACAATACTCGGCCCGATGGCGACCAGCAAGGCGACCAGCATAATGAAAGGTGTATAATACTTGGCAAAGCGGTCAACAAACTTTTGGGAAGGAGCTTTTTCAGCCTGCGCTTCTTCCACTAAATGAATGATTTTTGCAATAGTTGTATCTTCCACACGTTTTGTTACTTCTATTTCTAAAGCACCTGCTTCATTTAATGTACCTGCGAAGACGGCATCTCCCACATTTTTTGTTACTGGTACAGATTCCCCGGTGATTGCAGCCTGGTTTACAGTGGAAACTCCTGCGGCGACAATACCATCCATAGCAATTTTCTGGCCAGGCTTTACAATAAGTATGTCCCCCACTTGAATATCTTCCGTCGCCAGCTCCATTTCACGAAGATTCGTATCATGGACTCTTTTAATCACGGCAGTTTTCGGTGTCAGATCAATCAACTGAGTAATTGACTCCCGTGCTTTATTCATTGAGTAAGCTTCCAATGCCTCACTAACAGCAAAGAGAAACACGACAATTGCTGCTTCCTGCCATTCACCGATAATCGCGGCTCCGGTAATCGCAATCGTCATCAAGGTTTTCATATCAAACTCTAAACGCAGTAGATTTTTTATACCCGTTATGAAAATGGGGTAACCCCCAACAACGATAGCAATAGCATATAGACTATTTTCGTAAAGTTGCCCTTCATTAAAAACAAAGCTGCATATGACACCTATCAAAACGAAAAGTAATGAAAACCCTGCCAGCTGATTTTCTCTCCGTTTATAAAAAGGGATTTTCTCTATTACTTTCCGTTCTTTTGCCGGTGAAACTTTAATGCCGTCAAATGCTCCGGCAGCTTCAAGTTCGGAAACGGACACATCTCCAGTTACAGTTAATTTTGCCGCTCCAAAATTCAATTGGGCTTCTTTTACGGAATCAATGTCTTTTACATTTCGTTCAAATTTTGCCGCGCAGTTTGCACAAGATAGATTTTCCAGACGGTATTGTACGGTTTTTTCCACGATAAGGTCACTCCTTCGAATGTTCATAAGCAATCTTTACAATTTGATACACGTGATCATCTGCCAAAGAGTAAAACACCAGTTTCCCTTCCCGTGCAGATTTTGCCAACCCATGTTCTTTTAAGTATCTTAAATGATGGGATGCGGTTGCTGTACTCGTTCCGAGAATTGCTGCTACATCACAAACGCATAACCGTTCTTCTATTGTGAGGGCAAATGTAATTTTAAGTCGTGTTTCATCTGCGAGCGCTTTTAGAAATTTTGTTACCTTTGACAGTTCCGGCATTTGCGCTCTTACCGTTTCTACCGTTTTCACATTTACCTTAGTGACATCGCAAGTTTCCTTCACTATTCGCACCTCATTCTAATGTTCGTTTGAATGTATTATAGCTTATGCATATATAACGTTCAAATGATTGTTTGAATGAAAAAAATCCTCCCTTTATAAATAGGGAGGATTTTTACACTATTACTATTCGGCTTTTAATATTAATTCGTAACCATGGTCGATATTGCCATTGATTTTGGTTTTATGATAGCGCCCGTAAACCCAGTTTGAAGTCTGGTTGTCATACCATTTCGATTTCACATGTCCGCTCTGTCCTGGACCGACAATATGATATGCTGACGATAAATTATCCAAGTCCGCAACAAAGCGCCAAGATGCACCGTGATTTACGTTTCCGCTGCCATCTTCGGAAGCTGCTTGTACGGTAACACTTGAACCGCCAACCGGTAGTTTTTCAGGATTGACATAGTCTGCTAAAAAGTCCGATGCGCTTGCTAATGGATGTTTAAATATCAGCTGATTATAGCTGCCCCATTTCCATTTTGAAACAGACGTCCCAAATTTACCTTTGATCTCCGTTACAGCATCCTCGAATGCAGTATAAACGAATTTATCCAGTCCGCCTTCTTCTGTAATCCAGACACCCGGATTACCTGCATATGCGTCACGCAGCATTTGGTCGGTGATTTGCGATTTTCCAGGCATTAATTTGTAAACATCATCAGGCATTGCATCTTGGAATAAAGCTTTTTCCATATTTTCAATTAAGAAGTGGTACACAAGTGGTGCACCTTGATCTTTGTCATCGTAATACTCCCATTCTTCCAGAAGTGTAATGACATTCTTGTACTTGGCATCTTTATCTTGTGCTTTAATCGTTTCAAGCAAGCCTGGTAAAAATTCTACGGCATGCAAATTCTTTTTATCCATTTGCATCCCCTTCATTTCCGCAACAGAAAGCTTTAATAATTCACCTGTTTCCTCATCATACATCGGTGTTTTAATCATCTCTACGATCCGTTCATAACGATAAGGCTGAGCCCAAAGATTTGAAATATGGTAAGGATACTCCTCTCCCACAACTTGATTGTTCGCTGTTGCAATAAAGCCTTCTTCCGGATTAATAACTGTTGGCAGCTCATCAAACGGGATATAGCTTTCCCACCCGTATTCCGACGAGTTACCTGGCACTGGTAAAGAACCTGTACCTTGTTTACGGATTGGTACTAGACCATTTGCTTTGTATGCAATTGTTCCATCAGTTGAAGCAAACACAAAGTTTTGTGCCGGTGCTTTAAAGTCCTCTAGCGCAACTTCAAACTCTTCCCAATCTGTTGCTTTATTGAAACCTAATACTGCTTTTAATTCCTGAGTTGATTGCAGTGCTGTCCATTGCATAGAGAACTGCTCTTTCATCTTTGTATCTTTTAGCATGATGTTAGAAATGATTGGACCATGGCGTGTTTCCACAACTTCAAAGTCCACCGTTTCACCATCTTTAACTTTGATCGGCTCTTGTCGTACAGTTGCCTCTTCCCATTCACCGTCATATTCAAATTCATAAGGGTTTTCCGGGTTTGGCTTTTCAATATATAAATCTTGCACGTCCGGGTTCACATTCGTTACGCCCCATGCAATTTGTTCGTTATGCCCAAGAATAATTCCAGGGATCCCTGCAAAAATTACACCACTTACATTTTGTTCAGGTGATTGCAGATGCATCTGATACCATACAGATGGCGTGCTTAATCCTAGATGTGGATCATCTGCAAGTAATGGCTTACCTGATTTTGTAAGCTCACCACTTACAACCCAGTTATTACTGCCGTTATGTTCTGACGGTAAATAATCTGTTGGAATGGCACTTGCAATATCGGTTTCCAGATTTAAATTGGCCTCAATAATTGATTGAGCGTTTTCCGGGTACTCTACAAACAATTCTTCAGCTTGTTCTTGTGTATAGTTTTGCATTGCCCATGATCGGAAAGCTTGCTGATTCCAGTTTCCGCCTAAGTCATATGCCATATATTTTCCGATTGTCAATGAATCAATCGGTGTCCAAGCTTCGGGCGTATACCCAAGTAGTTTGAATTCATATGATAGTTTGCTTGTATCTTTTACTTCATCGATAAAAGCATTTACACCTTCAGCATACCATTCAAGAATTTGTTTTGACTGTGCATCATAGTCATCCCATGATAACTCTGCAGCATGTCGTAAACTGAATGTACGGAAAAACTTATCAGTATTTACTGCAGATTCCCCTACCACTTCAGCTAAAGTACCACTTGCTTGGCGGCGCGCTAAATCCATTTGGAATAAACGATCCTGTGCCTGTACATAGCCTTGTGCACGGTAAAGATCTGCATCAGACTTGGCCACAATGTGCGGAACCCCTACACCATCTCTCGTAACTTCCACATCGTCATCTAAAATCGATACCGCAAGCTCACCTTCAATGACAGGTTTAGAATTTGCTACGTATAAGTGCAATCCTGCTACCGCTGCACCACCTACAATAATTAAAATACCAACTGCCCAAATGACGATGTTTATAATTTTGCGCCCTTTTGACTTTTTCGCCTGTTGTGCCATAAATTCCACCTCTTTTTTTCTGTTTTTACAAAGCTTTATGCTGTAAAAGTTCTATTTCTATTAGTCTATTCATCTTACACCGTTTTTAATTTTAATACGATAGGACAATGATCGCTACCTAAAATTTCTGAATGTATCGATGCTTCCTCTACTTTTTCAACAAGTCGGTCAGAGATAATAAAATAGTCGATGCGCCAGCCGATATTTCGCTCACGTACTTTCGCCATATAACTCCACCATGTAAAATGGTCGGTTACGTCCGGATGGAAATGACGAAACGTATCTGTAAATCCACTTGAAAGTAAATCTGTCATCTTCCCGCGCTCTTCATATGTAAATCCGGAGTTCCCGATATTGGATTTCACATTTTTAATATCCAGTTCACTATGTGCAACATTTAAATCTCCACAATAAATGACGGGCTTTTTCGCATCAAGTTCCTTCAAATACAGTGCCATCCGGTCTTCCCATTGCAGCCGCTCTTCCAAACGAGTTAAATCTCTCTTTGCATTCGGTGTGTACGTATTCACTAAATAAAAGTTTTCATACTCTAATGTAAGGATGCGGCCTTCATCTGCCGCAATTTCACTTTCGATGCCGTAGTAAACTGCTAACGGTTCATGTTTGGTAAATACAGCTGTACCCGAATATCCTTTTTTTAATGCTGAGTGCCAATATTGATAATATCCCTCAAGTTGAAGGTCAATCTGTCCTACCTGGCATTTCGTTTCCTGGATACAGAAAAAGTCCGCATCCATTTCACTGAAATAATCCAAAAATCCTTTATTTACACATGCCCGAATACCATTCACATTCCACGAAATAAATTTCATCTTTCTTACTCCTTTTAAGTATTTCATATTAATTATCCAATAAAAAAAAGAGAACTCGCGCTAAATTAGCACGAGTTGAAGTCATTTTATATCATCCAAGATTAGTCTTCACCGACGATTTTTACTTCCATTTCCAAGTCGATATCGTACTTCTCTTTTACAACACGCTGTACCATTTGAATTGTATCGATATAGTCCTTTGCCGTAGCATTGTTTTTATTGACGATAAATCCTGCATGCTTTGTAGAAACTTCTGCCCCTCCGACACCTTTACCTTGCAATTCACTATCCTGAATAAGCTTACCTGCAAAATAACCTGGTGGACGTTTGAATACACTGCCCGCCGAAGGGTATTCGAGCGGCTGCTTCGATTCACGCTGGAACGTTAAATCGGCAATCTTCTCATCGATTTGCTTTTGGTCACCGTGTGCTAATTGGAAAGTAGCAGACAGTACTAAGTAGCCTTTTTTTGCAATGATACTTTTCCGGTAAGAAAGCTCAAGTTGTTCGTTGTTCAGCTCAAGAAGCTCGCCTTCCGGTGTTAATACTTTACAAGATGTGACGATATCTTTAACCTCACCACCGTAAGCGCCGGCATTCATTGCCATTGCTCCACCGATTGAACCTGGAATACCGCATGCAAACTCAAAACCGGTTAAGCTTTGAGCTGCAACTTGTTTTGATACTTCTTTAATCAAAGCACCACTTTGCGCATAAACCGTATCACCTTCAATGCGAATTTCGTCCAATAAAGCAAAATGCAGGACGATTCCACGTACACCGCCATCACGGACGACCATATTGGAGCCGTTCCCCAGCATCAGTAGCGGTACATTATTATCATATGCATACTTAACGACAGCTGCTGCTTGCTCTTCAGTTTTCGGCAGCACTAAAATATCTGCCTTACCGCCAAGTTTTGTCATTGTATATTTTTTTAATGTTTCATTTTTCTTTATATTAGTTGAAGGGATCCATTGTAATAAATCATTTTCCCACTGTTGAATTGTCATAAAAAACATTTTCCTTTCCCGTAAAGCTGACGTACTTTTTAAGTATCTGTTTTTATAACGCTTTTTACAAGTAAAACAGCATGATTTATAACCAAGTTTTTGCCCATATTTCAATTTCTCTCACAGTTTGTTCAAGGGAACGCCCTTTATCCGTTAAATTATACTCAACACGAACCGGTACTTCTGAATACACTTTACGTTCAACTATACCTTCTTTTTCGAGTTCCTTTAAGCGCTCTGACAGTAAGCGTCCACTAATTGGCAATGCTGCCTCGATCGCATTGAATCGTTGAGGTCCTTCCAACAATTGATAAATAATTAAAGCTGTCCAGCGTTTCCCGACTAGCTCCATTGCTTTTGATAGACGCGGACATAGTGCTGATTCTTTCATTTTCTTCACCTCATATTCACTACTCTAAAACTAAATTTATTTAACTGCTACTTATATATTACCACTTCTCATTAATTACGAAAAGTAAGTAGCTTACTGCCAAGTGAATATTTGTCTTAATAAATACCTTTGCCCGATTAAAAAAAGAAGGGAGCTCACTACTTTGTGAGCAACCCTTCTCTACTATATGAATAATTAAATTAAGCTGTTACTTTTGCCAAATTTTGTGCTGCAGCTTTTACTCTTTCTAAGCCTTCAGCAATAATTTGTTCAGCTCCAGCTGGATTTGAAGCATGACCTTCGATAATAACTTCATCGATTTTTTCCATACCATATACGCCACCGATTACTGCATTAATATAGTTTACTGACATTTCTGATGCAGATGCTTGTGGTGTTGAGTAAATACCGCCACGTGCGTTTAATACGATATATTTTTTGTCTGTCATTAAGCTTACTAATTGACCTTGTTCATTATATTTGAATGAATAGCCTGCACCATAAGTGTAATCGATGAATGATTGTAATGCTGCCGGAATTGTTAAGTTCCATAATGGGAATGCAAATACTACTACATCTGCAGCTGTTAAAGCTTCACGAGATTTGTTAAAAGCAGCTAAAGAACCTGCTTCGATTGCTGATAATTCTTCGCCTGCTTGTGCTTTACCGAAAGCGTTGAATAATTCTTGTCCGAAATATGGCATATTTTCCTCAAATACGTCAAAAGTTGTTACATTTAAACCTTCATAGTTCGCTACTTCAGCCATAAATGTTTCATACATTTTTGTTGATACGCCATCCGGGCGGTTATTTGCTTTTACTACTAATACGTTTGTCATCTTTCATTTCTCCCTACTATTTTCAATATTATTTATTTTTAAAATCTTTTATCTTGTTTTAAAGTATCTCAAATTCGAGGTACTTTAATATAATAAAAGAACAACCTAAAAAAATCAATTAGATTATTCTCATACTTTAGTCTGAATTCCTATTTCGCTTTTATATAAATATGCGAATCCAGGTAAAATTCCCTGTTAAATATCACAAGAATCATCGGTACACGCAGCGCCGTCTATGCCTTGCATTTTCAAAGGCTTACGTAAACCGATTTCCTGTGCTGCTTTTTCAATCGTTTGTTCAAATACTTCCTGTGGTTGTGCACCAGAAATGCCATACTTATTATCAATGACAAAGAAAGGTACGCCGCGTACTCCAAGATTTTGAGCAACCGCAATATCTTGCTCAACCTGCTCCATATACTCGTTGCTCTCGATAACTTGACGGGCTTTTTCTGCAGATAGTCCGACTTCTTTTGCTAATGTCAGTAATACCTCAGTTTGTCCGATTGCTTCACCTTCTAAAAAGTAAGCTTTTAAAACGCGCTCGGTAAATTCTTTTTCTTTCCCTTCTGTTTCAGCCCATTTTGCTAAACGGTGCGCTTTTACAGTGTTTGCACTTTTCATTTCATCAAAATTGTACTCAAGCCCTACTTCTTCGGCACGTGCTGTAACATTTGCTGTCATTTTCTTAACTTCATCTAATGAAATCTGGTATTTTCGTGACAGTTCTTCATATACAGAGCTTGTCGTATCAACTGGTGTTGTAGGATCCAATAAATAGCTTTTATATGCTACTTCAATCACATCCCCATACCCAAGTTCATCTAATGCGATTTCTAATTGTTTCTTGCCGATATAGCAAAAAGGACATACATAGTCAGACCATACTTCGATTTTCATGCTAATCACTCTCCTTGTCTTGTATTGTAGCGAGCAACTATTCAAAAGTACAATGTTTGAAACTAGCCTCCCCCCACATAATGGCTGAGGAATTTTTATTATGTGACAACATCTGAATAAATATTGGTCAAATACCCTATGCTAAAAAATAAAAAGGTGATATTTTGAAACAATCTCTCTGGCTTCCAACACATTCAGATTTTGCTGCCCCTACTTTGCAAGAATCGATTAACTGCGATATATGTATAATCGGAGGGGGTATTAGCGGTATTTATACAGCATATTCTCTGGCTAAAGAGGGGCTTAGTGTCGTGCTAATCGAAGCAATGCCCCAGTTTGCACAAGGAACAACTGGCTATTCTACAGGAAAATTGACAGTCCAGCATAACCTCATTTACTCAAAACTTAGTGAAGAAGACGGGAAAATTTACTACGAGGCGAATAAACAGGCTATTGAAAAAGCTGTTTCCGAAAGTAGCACCAGTTTTACCCGAGCTACTTCGTATGTTTATACAGCTACTCCTCAAGGAAAGGAGCAGCTTTTAAACGAGGCGGAAAGCTATAAAAAAATTGGTATTCCCTTTGTTGCAACAAAGGACATCGAACTTTCGGTTCCTGTAGAGCTTGCGCTCGGTATCAAAAATGAAGGTCAGATCAATCCAGTCGAGTTCACAGATACGTATGTTCAATTAGCAAGAAAACATGGCGCACAACTATATTTAAATACGCGAGTCACTAAATTGGAAATGTCCAAAAATTGCCTTCATACAAGCAATGACAGTACCGTTCATTATAAAAAGCTGATTTTATGTACCCATTATCCAATAGAATCAATTCGTCAGCTTTATTCGATGAAGCTGCAAATCAAACGGTCTTATTTAACAGCAACAAAATATTCACAGCTGTTAGAAGGCCAATATTTAAGCGTCGATTCTCAAAGTCGTACAATCCGAACGGCGCTTATCGATAATCAGCCTTACTTTATCTATGGTGGACAATCGCATACTGCCGGCTCGACAAGTGATACAGACCCGTTTTATGAAACATTGCAGCATGAACTAACAACTGATTTTGAGCTTCCGCCATATGAATACGGCTGGAGCGCACAGGATGTTATGACTGCAGACCAAGTTCCTTATATCGGCCAGCTATCTCCGAGTGATGACAGTTTGTACATTGCAACTGGCTTCAATAAATGGGGGCTTTCTTCTTCACTTGTTGCAGGAACTTTGCTTACAGATCTTATTAAAAGAATCGCAAACCCGGCAGCCGCTTTATTCTCACCGAATCGTTCGAATTTCGGGAAGACATTTTACTTCATGCTGCAAACGGGCGGGATGATCGGAAAAGAGCTTGTAAAAGGCTATATTGACAGACCAGATGCGCCTAAGTGTACACACCTCGGCTGTAAAACAAGATGGAATGTTGCAGATGATACATGGGATTGTCCATGTCATGGATCACGCTATAATGCAAAAGGCGAAGTTATTGAAGGCCCTGCCGTCTATCCGTTAAAAATGAAAAAATCCGGTAACTCTTAAATGAGTTACCGGATTTATTTTTTATTTTAAGTTTTCAGTTAAAACTGGAACGATTTGCTTTTTACGTGATACAACGCCTGGTAAGCTGATGCGACCATTAACAATTGTTGCACCGAACGCTTTCGCTGCTTCTTCGGCAACTTGTCCAGCTGCTACTGCTGTTGAATCATTGTTTAAAATATCTGTTACGACAAAGAAGAATAGATCTAGGCCGTTATCTGCAATATTTTTGTTCAACAAGTTTTCAAGCTCTTCTTGGCGACCAAGAACGTCTTCGATATCCACTGCATTTACTTGGGCAACCGTCGCTTTATATTCACCAAATTCAAAGCCTTTTGCATCCAATGACAATAAATCTTCCAATGACTTATCAGAAAGGTCCGCACCTGCTTTTAGCATAGCTAAACCATATTGTGCAGTATCTACATTTGCAATTGCTGCCAATTCTTCACCAGCTTTTACATCTTGCTCTGTGCATGTTGGCGATTTGAATAATAATGTATCCGAAATAATAGCAGAAAGCATTAAACCAGCAATGTTAGCCGGAATTTCCACATTATTTTCTTTATATAATTTATTTAAGATTGTTGCTGTACAACCTACAGGCTCCGCACGGAAATATACTGGATCAGCTGTTACAAAGTTCGCAATACGGTGATGATCGATTACTTCCGTGATTTGTACTTCTTCGATTCCATCTGCTGATTGCTGAAACTCATTATGGTCTACTAAAATTGCTTGTGCCCCTTCATCTTTTACGTTAGCAATTAGACGCGGTGCTTCAAAGTTGAATTTTTCTAGTGCATACTTTGTTTCGTTATTTAATTCTCCAAGACGAACCGCTTCTGCATCTACACCTAATTGCTGTTTTAAGTATGCATAAACAATCGCTGAAGTAATTGTATCTGTATCTGGATTTTTATGTCCGAAAACTAATGATTTACTCATGAGTGAGCCTCCTATTAAATGCTTTTCGCTTTTAATTTTAACATAACGTAAAGAAAGTGAAAAACAGAAGATTTGCCAACATTGCTAAGCAAAAAGGAAAACTGTAATGGCTATGAGTTAGCCTTTACAGTTTTAGCTGATTGCTATTAAATTCGGCGTACTGAGTGAGCTTTTTGGCTTTTTACTATACTGCTCATATTGTTGCGGGTTTTGGCTTACCATTGATTCCACTAATATATGTAAAAGAGAGAAAATAGCAATTGTACAAGTGACTCCGTCTTCTTTTGTATTCGGAACGATAAGTACGGGGTTAGCCGGATCTGCATGAGGTGTTAGCTCTTTGTTACGGATTGCGACAATTTTTACATTCTTTCTTTTTGCAATTTCTACTGTTGTCGCCATATCTTCATATTCTTCATCAAGTGATATAATGAAAAGCAGTGAATCTTCATCCATATAGGCCAGTTGTTGGGCGATTTTGTCTGCCTCATGAGGAATAAAATGAACATGGTCTCGTAACCTATTGACATTGCTGTACATCCAAAATGCAACTGGTGTCGATTCTCTGAAACCTAAAAAGTGGATTTTCTTTGATGTATGTAACAATTGCACAACTTCTTCAACATCCTGCTCTTTTAGCTGGTTGAATGTTTTTGAAATGTTGGCGATATCTTTTTTGACAATGTCAGCTCCAATGTGATTTCGGATCTTTTTAGCAGGCATCGCTTGTTTAACTTCGGTTGCTTCGCCTTTTTCCATTAAGTATTCCTTCAGTTTATCTTGGAGCTCACTAAAACCTGCTAAATCCATTGAATAACAAAATCTGATTACAGTTGATTCACTTACATCTGCTAATCTTCCTACTTCGGAGGCGGTATGTGTTCCCACTATATTCGGATTATCCATAACAAACTGAGCAACTTTTCGTTGCCCCTTAGAAAGACGAATATACTTCTTTTTAATATTTTCGCAAATAGTCAAATTCTCCATCTCCCTTTCTTATATTTTTTTAAAATAATATCTCACTCATTCATGTAACTTTACGTGCGCTAAATTCTTAATAATAAAAAATACATTATCATGAATAATAATAGAATTCAACGAGTTTTCTGAAAAAACTTTAGCATACTAAAGAATATAAAAATTTGAATAGGAAATTGACATACTTTTGTAAAATTTATAATTTATAATTAAACTATTATTAAAAACCTCTTCTGTACATTTATCTATTAGGTATTTTTTTACAGTCCGAGAATTTAATAAAGGACCTGCGCTATTTTATTAGCACAGGTCCCTATTCATTATTATAAAAAACATTTTAATACTAATAATTTACAACTATAGTAACTCTGTTTGCTTTGTTTCTTTCCCTAAAAAAATAACCGCTAACACTCCAATGACGATCGCCACACAGAAAATCGCAAAAATATTGCTAATATCTAAGCCTTTTGTGAGCAATGTCCCAACTAGTAACGGACCGAAAATACCTCCAACACGACCTATTGCTGCCGCCATACCTGCTCCCGTTCCTCGTACAATTGCCGGATATTGCTCAGGTGTATATGCATATAAGGCACCCCATGCTCCTAAGTTAAAGAACGAAAGCAACATACCGGAAATCAACAATGTTTCGATTGATACTGCACCGCCGAATACAAAGGCACTTGCTGCAGTCCCTAATAAATATGTAACTAATACAAATTTTCGCCCAAATTTCTCGATGAACCAAGCAGCTGTAAAATAACCAGGTAATTGTGCTAACGTCATGATTAATACATATTTAAAACTTGATATTAAATCAAATCCCTTCCCTACCATTACACTTGGCAACCATAAAAACATGCCGTAGTAAGAAAATACAACTGCAAACCATAAAATCCAAAGCATCAGTGTAGAACGTGCATATTTTTTCTCCCATAATGTTGCGATGTTTTGAATAACCGAACGTTTTTTCGATTCTTCTTTTACCCTGAACTGTGGAGAATCCGGTAATTTCATTCTTATATAAATTGCATAAAGTGCAGGAATTGCCGTAATTAATAATGCAACTCGCCATCCTTCAATCGGCCAAAATTCAGCCGGTATAACGAAATAGGCAATAAGCGCGGCGATAAGCCAGCCTCCGGCCCAAAAACTTTCAAGTAAAACGACAACTCTTCCGCGTTCTTCAGCTTTTACACTTTCAGATACAAGTGTTGAAGCGACAGGTAATTCACCCCCAAGCCCCATGCCAACAAAGAAGCGCAAAATTAAAAAAAGGGTCAAAGTTGTTGTAAATGCGGATAAACCACTCGCAACTGAGAATAGTATTAGTGTCCACATAAAAATTTGCTTACGTCCTACTTTATCTGCAAGTACACCAAAAAACAGCGCACCAACTGCCATACCGATCGAGTTTACACTTGCAATCCAACCCATTTGACTACTATTTAATCCCCAGTCAACCGCAAGTGCTGCAATGATAAAAGATAAAATTCCAACATCCATTGCATCGAACATCCATCCAACCCCAGCTATACGTAGAAGTTTATTACGTGATAGGGGTTTTTGTTCATTTGTTTCCACCGACATTACTTTTCCACCTTCCATGTGTCTTTACACTTGACTTAACAATATTACTATCATACATTTCTTTCTTAAAAGTGACAACATTTTTTTAACTTAACGAATTGTTCCGACAATTTAACAATTCCTATTGAAATAAGGGACACATAGGTATAAAATGTCTTGTATACAAAAACAAATGTTCACCTAGCGAGAACAGAAGGAGTTTATTATCTATGTGGAAAGGTCTTATCGAAGAATATAAACAGTACCTACCTGTTACTGAAAATACACCTGCTTTATCACTAAATGAAGGAAATACACCACTAATCCCATTAGTAAATTTATCTAAAGAGCTTGGAATTGAGTTATACGGAAAAATTGAAGGCGCTAATCCAACTGGTTCTTTTAAAGACCGTGGTATGGTATTTGCTGTTGCAAAAGCAATTGAAGAGGGCTCTAAAGTTGTCATTTGTGCTTCTACAGGCAATACATCTGCAGCAGCCGCAGCATATGCGGCACGTGCCGGCATTCAGTCAATCGTAGTCATTCCTAAAGGCAAAGTGGCACTCGGTAAATTGGCACAAGCTTGCATGTACGGTGCGAAAATTATTGAAATTGACGGCAACTTTGATGATGCATTAAATATTGTGCGCAAAATCGGGGAAAATACTCCAATCGCACTTGTTAACTCTGTAAATCCATATCGTATTGAAGGTCAAAAAACAGCTGCGTTTGAAATTGTTGATCAACTTGGTCAAGCCCCAGACTACTTATGTATTCCTGTAGGAAACGCAGGGAATATTACAGCTTACTGGAAAGGCTTTAAAGAATATAATGAAGCAAAACAAAGCGGTCTTCCTAAAATGTACGGTTTTGAAGCAGAAGGTGCTGCTGCAATCGTGCAAGGAGCACCAATTGCAAATCCGGAAACAGTAGCAACAGCGATTCGTATCGGGAATCCAGCAAGCTGGAAGTTCGCTGAAACAGCTCGTGATGAGTCAGGCGGTCTAATTAATTCAGTAACTGATGATGAAATTTTAGATGCTTATAAACTAATCGCCAACAAAGAAGGGATCTTTGTGGAACCTGGTTCGGCTGCTTCATTAGCTGGTGTCATTAAGTCAGTGAAAGCCGGCAAAATCGCTGCAGGCAGCCGTGTTGTTACAGTCTTTACTGGAAATGGCTTAAAAGATCCTGATACAGCGATGAATGTTTCGACTGTAGACCTTGTCTCACTTCAAAATGATGAGCAGGAAATCCGTAATTATATCGAGGGCGTATTTAGTCTATGAGTAAAAAGTGGCAAATCAAAGTTCCTGGCAGTACAGCAAATTTAGGTCCTGGATTTGACTCCATTGGTCTTGGATTATCGCTCTATCTAACATTGGATGTCACATTACAGGATGAGTGGGAATTTGTGCATATTGGTGACAATGTGCCCTCTGAAACATCAGTCGAAACGCATTTAATTTATACAATCGCACAGCAGGTAGCAAAGCAATATAATGCGACCCTGCCTCCATGTAAAATCGAGATGACTAGTGAGCTTCCCCTTGCTCGTGGTATCGGCAGCAGTGCGGCAGCAATTGTAGGAGCTATTGAATTAGCCGATATTTTAGGGGATTTGAAATTATCGCAACAGGATAAGCTGAATATTTCATCTCAAATTGAAGGCCATCCTGATAATGCGACCGCTTCGGTATTGGGAGGATTGACGATCTCTTCAATGGATGAAGCAGGAATTGTGGACACACTACATATTCAGGAGATGGATGCGGCATTCGTTGTATTTATTCCGAATATCGAACTCAAAACAGCAGCATCACGCGGTGTTTTACCGGAGCAGTTTAAAAGAAGCTATGCAGTGCGTGCAAGTGCCAATGCGAATATGCTGGCCGCTTCCCTTATTGCAAAGGATTATGAGCGAATTGGACGTTATATGGAAGCAGATCTTTTCCATGAGCCTTTCCGTGCAAACCTCATTCCCGAATATAATGAAATTCGCGAAGCTGCAAAAAAGGCTGGAGCGTATGGAACTGCTTTAAGTGGTGCCGGTCCAACATTAATCTCAATGATTCCGCTCGCTTTATCCGAACAATTTGTTGAATCAATGCAGCAACAATTTCCGGACCATCAAGTCGTAGTGACAACCGCTTCACCATCCGGCTCAACTGTCAAAGTTATTAATAATATATTTATAGATTAAACTCTTCATTAGAGTGTTTAATGTACGTTATTCTCACATTGAATAACGTACATTTTTTGTTTTTTCTATCCTATTTTGCATTTTATGCATAATTCCCCTTAAATTTGGGTATATTAATAAATCTACTGTTAGAAAGGGGTAATGTTTATGAAAATTGCAGTTATTGGGGCTGCAGGTAAGGCAGGAACTCATATTTTAAGAGAAGCCATCATGAGAAACTTTGATGTGACAGCGATTGTAAAAAATAAGGCAACAGTACAAGAAGAAAATATTAATATTATTGAAAGCGACCTGTTTAAATTAACAAAGGAACAAATTGCTCCTTTCGATATTGTAATTAATGCTTTTGCTCCGCTGCCAGGGGAAGAACATTTACATGTTGATGCCGGTGAACATTTAATTTCCTTACTAGAAGGAACAGAGAAAAAATTGTTCGTGATCGGCAGTTCAGGCTGCCTTTTTGTTAATCGTGAAAAAACAGTCCGCCTTATGGATCTTGAAGATTATCCTGAGGACCTTGCTGTCGCAGCAAAGGCTCAATTGCAGAACCTACGTGATTTGGAAAGCTCTTCAATTCAATGGTCCTTTGCCATCCCATCAGCTATGTTCGATTCGGATGGACCACGTACCGGTCATTACATTAAAGGCGAAGAGAAAATTTTAGTAAACTCGCAATTTAACAGTTATATCAGTTATGCTGATTTTGCTGTCGCATTGCTTGATGAAATCGAAAAAAATGAATACCCAAATACAACATTTACTGTTGCATCTGAAAATGTAACAGCCGCATCTTGATAAAAAAGAATAAAGCTTCTATTCAGCCAATAGGCACCGAAGCTTTATTCCCGATACTTAAAAAAGCCAGCATGCTCCGTGGTAGGAGCTGCTGGCTTTTTCATGAAGTTATTAAAATTAAGTTAACATCACTAAACTGATAGCCATAACTGCCATACCTGCTATTAATCCGTAAATAGAGGAATGGGCTTCATCATATTTTTTAGCAGCCGGCAACAGCTCATCAATCGAAATAAATACCATAATACCTGCAACACCAGCAAAAACAATACCGAACAATGTATCTGTCATAAATTGCATTAGTACTAAGTAGGCAATAAATGCACCGAGCGGCTCTGATAAACCAGAGGCGAACGACCATTTAAATGCCTTCATACGCTTCCCTGTTGCATAAAAGATAGGAATAGCTACCGCAATACCTTCCGGGATATTATGAATGGCTACAGCAATTGCTATCGCTACTCCGACATTCGGGTCTTGCAATACCGCCATAAATGTCGCAATACCTTCGGGGAAGTTATGAATCGCGATTGCCAGCGCTGTAAATAACCCCATTTTCATGAGGCGGTCTGCTTCTACATCTTCATTACCGATTAATTGAGCGTTTTGAACATCTTCTACAGATTTTACTTCGTGCGGATTATTCCCCTTTGGAATAAAGCGGTCGATTAAGGCAATTACAAGCATTCCTCCGAAAAAGCCGATGATGGTGTACCAATACCCTACTGTTTCCCCATGAACGTTTACTAAAGCGTCTTTCGCTTTCACAAAAATCTCAACAAGTGATACATAAATCATAACACCTGCTGAAAAGCCTAATGCAACCGAAAGAAACTTCTTATTCGTACGTGTTGTAAAAAATGCGATCAAGCTGCCAATACCAGTAGCAAGCCCTGCAAATAATGTTAATCCTAACGCTAATATTACATTCTCATCCATACAATTCTCCTTCTTTATAATCTTTTCTCATATTATACGCACGATGTTTCCTATGTGCAACTTTTTTCAATCAGGAAACATCTTATGCAGGGAACCAAATCAATTGCTAAAAAAGGGATTCCTAAACATCAGGAATCCCATTGCTTCTATTTATGTTTTTTTGACTCATACCATAATACGCATATGATAAACCAAGTATACCCGATACTCCACCCTGCTAAAACATCCGTTGCATAGTGGCGACCTTCCGCTATACGTGACAAACCTATTAAAAAAATAAGGACTAGCATTAAACCGTATGTAGTAAATTTCCACTTCTTGTTTTTCAGCCAAATCGAAATCAAATATGCCAGCGTTAAAAAGAATAATACACTAATTTGTGCATGGCCGGAAGGAAAGCTAAACGACGAAAGCTGATCTTCAATTTCCGGACGTGGTCGTGCAAAGATACGCTTTAAAAGCTGGTTCAGACCATTTCCAACACCTACTGTAAGTAGCACAAAGAGCACACCGCGAAAATCTTTTTTAAAGATTGCAATATACAGCAGCATAATAACGGTTGCCACTATAATAAACTTTATTTCTCCTAAATTGTGAAATAATATAATAAAACTATTCCCGAATAATAATGAGCGGATTTTTATATCGAATGCCTCGAAGCTTGGTGTATCGAAATTTAGTGCAATAATCAGAAACATCACCAATGTAATTAGCGCAAAAACTGAAACTCTCTTTTTCAAACAAATACCTACTTTCTTCAGTCAAACTGTTACTAACACTATTATTATATGTATTATATAAAAAATAAAAATCCACTTTGCCAAAAAAACTCTGCAAAGTAGATTTCCCCTTATACATCCCTTATTCCACAACTGTGTAATTTCCGTGTTCCATCGAAATAACGAAGTCCGGCTTTGGTGGTTTACCGCCATGCTCTTTGATTTTCGCTTTATGGCCTGCAATATGCTCAGGGCTCTTCTCCCATGCTTTCCATGCATCCTCTGACTCCCAACGAATAATCATTACAACTTCCTCTTCACCACGTCGAACACTTTTTAAAAGCAGTTCACGGCCAATGAAGCCTTCACGCTGTTCAAGCATTGATGGACCTTGACCCAATTTTTTGCTAAAGCGCTCAATAATTTTATCAGAGTTGCCTTCAGTTACAATCCATTTGCGAATTTGTACGAACATTTTAGTTCCCCTTTCTTTTAAAAAAGGCATGTCTCTAGTTGAGAGACATGCCGTATTTTTAATACTATTTTAATTCATTTAAGATTTCATCTAATTTGTCTGCTTCAGTTGTTACACCGTTAGAAGAGAAGTACCAGTTTACGCCATCAAGGTAAACGATTTTGCCTTCTTTGTAAGCACGAGTTTGTTTGATGATATCGTTTTCGATATCAGCTTTGATTGTTTCTACATCAGATGCCGTACGGTCGATAATTAATAATACTTCAGGATCTACAGAAAGAATTGATTCATAAGAGAAGTCAGAACCGTGTGATGAAGCTTTGATGTCAGTAGTTGATGGTTTGAAACCAAAGTCATTGTACACGTATGCGAAACGAGAATCTTCACCGTTATCAAAACCAGAGATCTTTTTGTCGTTGTACATTGCTACTAATGCATTTTCATAACCAGCTGCTTTTTCTTTAACAGCATCAACTTTTTCTTGTAATGCAGCTTTTAATTCTTCAGCTTTTTCTTGTTTGCCGAAGATTTCAGCAGCTAAGTCAACTGTTTCAAATACGCCATCAACATAGTTCGAGTTATCAGAACCGATGAATACTACGTTTGGTGTAATTTCTTTTAATTCTTCATAGAAAGAACCTTGACGACCTGAGATGAAGATGGCATCCGGATTAGCAGCTGCTACTTTTTCAAAGTCGATTTGTTTTAAAGAACCAACGTCAGTAACTGAATCAGTTAAATATTTTTCTTTTAAATGCTCAGGGAAGTTACCTTTACCGCCGTTTGCAGCGATACCAACGATACCTTCAACACCTAATGCATCAAGTGTATCTAAGAAACCGTAGTCAAATACTACGATATTTTTTGGCATTTCTTCAAATGTTACATCTTCAAAAGTAAGAGACTTACCATCTTCTGTTTCACTACCTGCTGATAATGGAGAAACTGTCATTGGGAAAGCTGAAGCTTCTGTAGATGAAGTTGTTTCTTCTGTTTTAGCTGGTTCGTTCGCATCATCTTTTGTAGATGTTTCTTCGTCTGAACCACATGCTGCTAACATTAATGTTAATGCTGCTGCCGTTAAAAATTTCCACTTTTTCATTATTACTTTTCCTCCTAATATGCCCTCAAGCGAGAGTGATAATCGTTTTCAATTAACTAACGTTAGTGTAAATCAACCGCTTATAGTTGTCAATGAATATTCTGAAACTAATATTCATTCTCATTTAAATCCATAAAATAAATGCATAAGCGAGCAAAACATATGCATTTATTACCATTTTTATTTAACTATGTGAATTAAAGTATACGCAAATACGACATCCATCTTGTTCTTGCACCGGAATATGCATATCATATACTTCTCGTAATGCTTCCGAGTTAATAATCTCATTTGTTGGACCATCTTTTACAAGGCGTCCATCTTTTAACGCGACAATCCGATCTGAATACACTGAAGCAAAGTTAATATCATGCAACACAATTACTACTGTTTTGCCCAATTCATCAACAAGCTTGCGTAAAATTTTCATGATCTGAACAGAGTGCTTCATATCCAAGTTATTTAATGGCTCGTCCAATAAAATATATTCCGTATCCTGAGCAATTACCATTGAGATAAATGCGCGCTGCTTTTGACCACCTGACAGTTCATCCAAAAACTTATGTTCCATCTCACCCAATGTCATATATTCAATCGCACGGTCAATATGCTGCTCGTCTTCTGGAGTCAAACGTCCTTTTGAATATGGATAACGACCAAATGATACAAGCTCACGGACTGTTAAACGCACATTTAAATGATTTGACTGGCGTAAAATAGCGACACGTTTTGCAAAATCATTGGACTTCATTTTTTTAACATCACTTTGATCTAAAAATACTTCACCTGTATCTGCATCAAGCAATCTGCTTACCATTGATAATAATGTTGATTTACCTGCTCCATTCGGTCCGATAAATGAAGTGATTGCTTTCGGCTGTATAGTTAATGAGACATCCTCAACGACCGGTTTTTTTCCAAAGCTTTTAGAAAGCCCTTTAATTTCAATCATCCTGCTTTCCTACTTTCCTTCAGTATTAGGTAAATAAAGTAAAGTCCACCGACAAAGTTTATAATAACACTGATCGTTGTACTTAACTGGAATACATGCAGTACTAAGAACTGCCCACCGACAAGTGCAATAATACTAATTAAACTCGCACCCACTATTAAAACGGAATGCTTGTACGTAGCAAAAAACTGATAGGCTAAGTTTGAAACGATTAACCCTAAAAATGTAATCGGACCAACTAGCGCAGTAGATGTTGCAATTAAAACTGAAGATAAAATTAATACTTTTAATACTATTCTATCATAATTTACACCTAAGTTTATTGCATTCTCTCGACCTAGTGACATGACATCTAAATCACGCAATAAACGGTAACCGTAGATAAATGAAGCCGCCAAAATAATGACAGCAATGAGCAGCAGCTCTGTTTTCACATTCATGAAGCTGGCAAACAAACGTGTCTGTAAGCTTTCATATTCTACCGGGTCGATTATTACTTGTAAAAACGTTACAAAACTGCCGAGCAATGTTCCGATAATCATTCCGGCGAGTAAAAGCAGGAAAATCGGATGTTTATCTGCCCGGAACAAGAAACGATATAAAATCAGGGCGAAAATTACCATCGCCGCAATTGATAAACCAAAGTTTAAATAACGGCTTACTACAAATATTGATGCAGAGCCTGCAAAGAAGAAAATAATCGTTTGCACTACTTCATACATCGAATCGACACCCATCATAGAAGGTGTCAGTAAACGGTTATGTGTAACAGTCTGGAATGTAACGGTCGCATAGGCAATTGCCGTACCAGTTATAACCATTGCCGCAATTCGCTCTAATCGCTTTGGAAAGGCATAACTGAATCCGCCTTGAATATTGTAAAAAGCAAATAACGCAATACACACTAGAGCGATAATTGCTAAGAAGATTAGCTTCGTACTATTTTTTCGCATATGCTTTCCCCCTAAACAACATTACTAAGAAGATCGCACTGCCGATTACCGCTACAGTTGTGTTTACTGGAATTTCAAACGGGTATACTATTAAACGACTTATAATATCACACATTAATAGGAATGCTGCGCCTAAGAAAATAGTATGCGGAATTGTTTTACGTAAATTGTCCCCCATATATAATGAAACCAAGTTCGGTACGATTAATCCCAGGAAAGGTATAATTCCTACCGTCAAGACAACTGTAGTGGATATAATTGCTACCAGTACTAAACCGAGATTTAATACTGTACGATAGCTTAAGCCGAGATTTTTGGCGAAATCTTCACCCATCCCAGCCACTGTAAACTTATTGGCATATAAGTACGCAAGAAAAATTGCAGGTACTGCTACATAAAGCAATTCATAGCGACCTGATACAACAAGCGTAAAACTTCCTAGAAAGAATGTATCTACACTTTGTAACACATCTGCTTCATACGCAAGAAATGTTGAAATGGCACCAATAATATTTCCATACATAATCCCGATAAGGGGTACAAAAATAACGTCCTTGAATTTAATACTTTCAAGGAGACGCATGAAAATCATCATACCGATCAGTGCAAATGTAAAACTGAAGAGAATTTTCTCCATATATCCTACACTTGTAAAAAATATCATTGATACAACGATACCTAGCTTTGCCGCATCAAGTGTACCAGACGTTGTCGGAGATACGAATTTGTTACGGCTTAAGCTTTGCATAATTAATCCAGAAATACCCATCCCTGCCCCGGCAAGTATAATTGCCATTAATCGTGGTACTCGACTCATTAAGAAAATTTGCATTTTATCTGATTCCCAATCTAATAAATCAGATGGCTTAATATCGATTGCACCAATAAATAATGATAAAAAGGACAGTACGATGGTAGCTGCTACGAGCATCCAAAGTCTCATTACATTCTCCCACTATTCTTTATATATTTTAGATTTATATATATTACGTATATTCTAAATGAAAATGAGAATCATCTCTTTCCCTACATCATTATATAATTGCTAATAATGAAAATCAAACAGACAATTTATATTCACTTATAATAAAAGAGGAGTAGACTGAAAAATGTATTTTTAGAGCGATTCACCGATTTATTTACAACATCCTGTATCTATTGTAATAGGAAGAATAATTGAATAGAAAAAGACCACAATTATTAAAATTGTGGTCTTTCATTTACATAAGATATGTTTTTTTATTTACACTGTACTTATCTATTGCTTCTCGATTTACATAATAGCCAAGCCCTTTTGTTTTTGGAACTTTAATGTACCCATCTGTAACGGTTACTTCCGGTTGAATAATGTCTTCATGCCAATAGCGTTCAGAAGCAGCTGTATCCCCAGGCATTATAAAGTTTGCAAGGCTTGTCAGTGCTACATTTTGCGCACGGCCGATACCCGCTTCCAGCATTCCCCCGCACCATACAGGAATATGGTGTTCCATACAGTAGTCATGGATACGTTTCGCCTCACTAATACCGCCAACTCGCGCAATTTTAATATTTATCACCTGACAGCTGCCTAGTTGAATCGCTTTTCTCGTGTCCTCTAAAGAAGTAATACTCTCATCTAAACAAATCGGTGTCTTTATTTGTTTTTGCAATACGGCATGATCGATGAGGTCATCATGGGCTAATGGCTGCTCGATCATCATTAAATTGAATGCATCCAGCTCTTTTAATCGATCGATATCATCCAATGTATATGCAGAGTTTGCATCTGCCATTAAAGGAATTGCCGGGAATGCTTGCCGTATTGTTCGAATCAGCTCAATATCTTTTCCCGGTTTTATTTTTACTTTAATTCGCTTATAACCTTCATTCAAAAACTGCTGAATTGTTTGTATCAGCTGTTCATCTGTAGGCTGTAAACCGATGCTGATTCCTACTTCAATTTTTTCCTGGACTCCGCCAACAGCCGTTGCCAATGATTGGTTCGTCAATTGAGCATAAATGTCCCACACCGCTCCCTCGATCGACGCTTTCGCCATGTTATTGCGTCGAATTTTACGGAGTCGCTCATATACATCATCCGGATGCTTTAATTCTTTCCCCAGTAATGCAGGAATCAAAAAATCCTCCAATACATGAAATGAAGTTTTAAATGTTTCTTCTGTATAGGAAGGCTCTTCAAATGCAACCCCCTCACCCCAGCCGACTACACCACTTTCATCCTTTGCCTCCACAACTAAAAAACGCTTGTCTTGCATAGTCCCTAAGCTTGTCGTAAACGGACTTTTCATTCGCATCACTAGTTCATGTATTGTCACTTCTACTAATTTCATCTTTGTTGCTCCTAATAATATTTAGCTGCGGCATCATTCACTGTTAATTAGAGAGCAAATAATGAACGCTTTACAAGTAAGTAATGGCTAATATTATCGTTTATTTTGTTTAAATAAATTATTTTATAATCTTGATCAAACATTGCCTGTAAAATATGTCTCGTTTTGTAGCGCCAATCTTCTGCTAAAGCAACACTTTCCACTTTGATTTTCTGGAAATTCGTAGGGATAGGTAACAGATAGGCATCATGAATAAGCGCCTCTTCTTTATCAAACTTTTGCTCCGGATCCAATGTTGGAAGGCCTACCATATTTTCTTCCCAATCCACTACCGGTTTTGCTTCATCCAGTAATTCTTCCACTTTCGCATCCCAGCGTAAGTAATCATTATCAACCAGTTGCCACTCTACACAAAGACGGTCTGTAGGCAATACCCGGTTAAACGGATCTTCCATTTCACCGTAGCAATTTTCTATATAAGTATCGCTGTAACTACGCAACTTTGAAAAGTTTAAAAATCCGCTGCGTGCTTCAAGTGGATCAAATGTCCAGCGGCAAGTTCTGTAACCGCGCTCTATTGCGATATCCTTTAAGTAATTTTTAAGCAGTTCTCCAACGCCTTGCTCACGATAATTACGCTTCACACCAATCATATGGGAATATAAGTATATATTCTCATCCATATATCCAGGGCAACTATAGTTAAAACCAATTATTTCATCATTTAAATATGCACCGAGTACAATCCCGCCATTGCGAAGTGTCGCAATTGTTTGATGTACTGGAATGCTGCCGACAGCCCAAATTTCATGCTCTAGCTTACGTGCCTCTTCAATTTGTTCAATTGTCGTTAATTCTTTAATCGTCACTGATTCTAACATAATTCTGCCTCCCCTATAGTTACTTTTCTTCATACTTAAAAACGCCTTGCTTTACTTAGTGTCTCTCCGCAACCATGCTTTGTTGCATGATTTTTGAAAAAGATGTGTAACCATCGGGAATGTTCTACATATATCGGTTACCCCGGTTATTTTCGACCAATTATAGCGAAATTAACCCAAGTGGGTCTCTATCGGCAAAAGTTTTTGACAATCGCTGAAAGAAGTTAATGTGAAGAATCGATACTTCCTTACTGAAAGATTTCGTAGCGCTTCTTTAAGTATCATCCCAATCCCATTATATACCACATACTACCTTTTTAAGTAGTTAACTTTTATTATTCCTTATTGACCAAAAGAAAAAACCTTTATTTACAGAAATTCTGTAAATAAAGGTTTGATAATTATTTAATACCGCGCATTGCTTTAGAGATGAGTGGCGAAATTAGGAGGATAATAACACCTAATACAACCGATAGACCACCTAATACACCGAAGTAAGTTGTTTCAGATACGATTCCGTAAACTCGAACTAACTGTGCGTTAATTGCTTGTGCAGCAGCTGATGCTAGGAACCATAACGCCATTGTTTGTCCTGCGAACGCAGCTGGTGCCAATTTCGTAGTAGCTGATAAACCAACTGGTGAAAGCAATAACTCGCCTAATACTAACAGGAAGATTGAGAATACAACCCAAAGTGGGTTTACTAACGTATCTTCCGGAGTTAAAACGATTGCTGCGATCATTACGAAGAATGAAATACCTGCAAAGAATAAAGATAAAGCAAATTTCTTCGGAGTTGATGGTCCGCGATCCGCTAATTTCGTCCACATAATCGCAAACATTGGCGCTAGGACGATGATGAATAACGGGTTAAATGACTGGAACCATGCAGCCGGAATTTCAAAGCCCCATAAATTTAAGTTTGTACGAGTATCAATGAACGTTGCAATAACTGTTGAAGATTGCTCAGCAATTGCCCAGAACATTACCGCACAGATGAATAACGGGATATATGCTAATAGACGAGATTTTTCGTCTGCATTTGTTTTTGGACTACGATACATATAAATAATAAATAATGTAGGAATCATTACACCTAAGAAAGTAATTAATAATGAGAAGTTTTCAATGCTTGCATTACCTGTTTGGTAAGCTACAAAACCTAAAATTACAATTATTAAACCACCAATTGTGAAGTTACGAGTTGTCGTTTTCTTCTCTTTATCCGAAAGTGGGTTTGGTGCTACAGAACCTGCTAAACCAAGGCTCTTTTGTGACATTAAGTAAACAACTAAACCGATGAACATACCTACTGCAGCAACACTGAATCCTGCATGGAAGCCCCAGTTTTTTTGGAATAAACCAACTAATAAAGGTGCCAGGAAACCACCCATGTTGATACCCATGTAGAAAATAGAGAATCCTGAATCACGACGTGCATCATTTTCTGCGTACAGGTCACCCACTACTGATGAAACGTTTGGCTTTAATAAACCAGTACCAATGATGATAAAGAACATCGATAAGTATAATGCTGTTACACCAAGCGGCAAGGCCAATAATATATGACCAATCATAATTAATATTCCGCCATAGAATATCGCTTTACGCATACCAGTAATACGGTCAGCAATCCACCCGCCGATAATACCTGACATGTAGATTAATGAACCGTAAATCGACATGATGATGTTAGCTTGCGTACGATCTAGTCCTAATCCACCATCTTTAACTGCATAGTACATATAGAATAGTAGAATGGCACGCATACCATAATATGAAAAACGTTCCCAAAACTCTGTAAAGAATAGTGTAAACAACCCTTTAGGTTGACCGACAAAACCAGTTTGAGGAACGGACTTCACGATTTCTTCTTTTGAATACATTTGAAATCCTCCCGATTAATTAATATTCTGACAATAAACTCCGAAGTCTGTTGTCTGACATTTGAAATAATATACTTGAACACTTTAGCCTAATAGTTGATTAAAATCAACAAATAATCAAAATGTTATAATTTTATGTTTTTTCTCTATTTTCAGACAAATAAAATAAATAAGCACAACAGGATTTTTGTATTATAAAACAATTAATTCAGTAAAGAAATTATTTTGACTTTTCATATAGATAAAATTTTAATAAAAAATAAAAAAACTAAAGTACAATGAAACTTCGTACTTTAGCTTGTTATGTCCATTATTACTTTACCACATAAATTTCATACTTCTGATAATCCGCCTCTTTAAGTTCAAGCGTTAATAATGTACCCTCTTCTTCATATTCCGTTGCTATAACGGTTGCCTGCTCATTTAAATAGGAAACAATTCCACCCTGATTATAAGGAATAAGCATTTGACATGTAACATAATTCGCAAAAATTTGTTGTTTAATTTGCTGAAGTAACTCTTCCAGTCCTACATCTTCTTTCGCAGAAAGCCAAATATTATCCCCGCTAACTAACGGATATTCCACCTCGGCCAAGTCAGACTTATTGTATACATATATAGTAGGAATATTTTCAACATCAATCGCTTTTAATGTTTCATTCGTTACTTCCATCATAAAGCGGTATTCCTCATTTGAAACATCGACAACATGCAGCAGCAGGTCGGATTCTCGAGCTTCTTCCAATGTCGATCGGAATGCTTTTACTAAGTGATGCGGCAGTTTACTGACAAAACCGACCGTATCAGTCAATAAAAAGGATTTATTATCTTCCAGTTCAATATTGCGGACCGAGGTTTCAAGTGTCGCGAACAACATATCCTTTTCAAAAACTTGCTTCGTATCGTCTTGCCCAGCCTTTGCAAGTAACTGGTTCATAATCGTGGACTTTCCTGCATTTGTATAACCTACAATTGAAACGACAGGTACTGCATTTTTACGGCGTTGCTTCCGCTGTGTTTCACGCTGTTCTTTAACGGATTCAAGCTCTTTCTTGATTTTTGAAATCTGATCTTCAATTTTACGACGGTCGAGTTCGAGTTTTGTTTCCCCTGCACCACGGTTTTTAAAGCCGCCGCCTGTTCCTCCCCCTTGACGGGACAGTGAAGCATGGAGCCCAACTAGGCGAGGAAGCATATACTGTAATTGAGCGAGCTCTACTTGTAATTGCGCTTCACGTGTTTTTGCACGGCGGCTGAAAATATCTAAAATCAGCATTGTACGGTCAATTACTTTACATTGTAAATCACGTTCTAAATTACGGATTTGTGATGGTGAGAGTTCATCATTAAAAATAACAATGTTGGCATCTGTTTCATCAAAGAACGCCTTAATTTCTTCAATCTTTCCTGTACCTACATAATGTGAAGGTGTCACACGTTCCAGATTTTGCGTCACCATACCGACAACTTCTACATCTAAAGCTTGTGCTAAATTTGCCAACTCTTCCATTGAGTAATCAAAATGCTCATCCTTTTGTAAATTGACGCCAACTAATACACCGCGTTCAATTAATACTTCAACATCTTTCAAATTTTTGCCTCCTTACTACCATCTATAGTTTTTCCCCATCGTAACATACAATTCAAAAGCCTGTACAATGACAACATATAAGCGCATTATGATACTATAGGGACACATTATTTCTCTTCATTCATCACTCACCTTTCATTGGTGAGTGATGAATGAAGAAAAGCCCCGGCGGATGTCACAGATTTTTTAAGGGAATTTTTGAGTAGGCTCAAAAAAATCTGGACGCAATTACGCCGAGGCGTAATTGATAAAAAAGAAAAGGCGGTTTTTATGGAATTCGAACAAATGAAAGTGCAGCTTCATGCACTCATTTCTAATAAAACACTACTTCAAGCAACAATTAGCCAGCCACGTCAAAAATCCAGCGACTTAAAACGGGTCAAACTCAAGCCCGTAGAAATTCGTGGAGAATATATGATCCAGCTGGAGTATCAATATGAGCGCATTTTAAAGCATGAAAATATTACAGTTGAAGATTTAGCCGCGAAGCTCGATGCTCTTTTTGAACAGTTCCGACAAGTACATGCTGAGTTTCAGGAGCAGACAGTACAAGTGCAACTCTCGAAGAAGAATAAAGTGCTTTGGAAATCTGATCAAAATGCGACAACTAAACAAGTGAACTTATCCCATAACCGAAAAAAACAATATTTATTGGATGATTCCCGTATTCACCCGTTTTTAGTCCGTTTAGGAGTGCAGTCAGAGGATGGGAAAATAAAGAAACAGAAATACGATAAGTTTAAACAAATCAATCGCTTTGTTGAGTTTATCGATGATTCTTTAGCCCATTTGCCTAAAGACAAAACTATTCGCATACTAGATTTCGGTTCAGGTAAATCCTATTTAACATTCGCTTTGTATCATTACTTAAAAATTGAAAAGGGTCTTGATATACATGTCACAGGGCTTGATCTCAAAAAGGAAGTGATTGAGGAATGTAACCGGATTGCAGCTGATTTACAATATGAAGATTTGCAATTTTTAGTTGGGGATATTAATGACTTTAATGAAGAAACTGCTGTAGATATGGTTGTAACCCTTCATGCTTGTGATGTTGCGACAGATATGGCATTAGCCCGTGCAGTAAAATGGGGCGCAAAAGTTATTTTAAGTGTTCCTTGCTGTCAACATGAGCTGAACCGTCAGCTGCAGGCTCCTGCATTATCGATCATGACACAGCATGGTTTAGTGAAGGAGCGCTTTGCCGCATTAGCTACGGATTCAATTCGCGCTGAACTATTATCACTTGTCGGCTACGATACTCAATTATTGGAATTTATCGATATGGAAAACACTCCAAAAAATATTTTAATTCGTGCTTATTATACCGGGAAGAAGCCAACAAGTGAGCAGCGATTAAAATATGATGAATTTGTGCGCTTTTTAAATGCGAAACCATTTCTGGAAAACGAGCTGCGAAATTTACTCCCATAGCAAAACAGTTTTCTCGTTTTGTTATATTTTTTCTATCTTTCGACTAATTTCAATTACTTATTCACCATTTTCTTTTGTTACAGAATTGTAAAGATTGATAGGGTTAGAGTAAAATTTGTATAGATTTTTTTAAGTTTTTGTTATGATAATTGAGGTTAATTTTTAAAATTATTTTAATTATATATATTCAGGAGGCAATTCCATGTTTAGTTCAAAGAAGCAAGATCCGTTTTTCTCAGCCTTATTGAAAATTGCTGAAAATATGCGTGAAGGTATCCATTATGCAAATGATTTCCGCATTGAAACGGTTGCAGACTTAAAGGAAATCAGCATTCGTATGAAACAATACGAAACAGCGGGTGATAAATTAATTCATGAATTAATCGTCATGCTTAATAAATCATTTATGACGCCTATCGAGCGTGAAGATATTTTATCCTTAGCAATTCGTATGGATGATGTGCTAGATGGCGCAGAAGGTACGATTGCACATTTCGAAATGTTTTCATTAACAGAAATCGATGAATCGATGCGCGATTTCCTAGCATATATCGCTAAATCAACTGATGAAATCGTTAAAGCGATGGAACTATTAAATAAAAAAGATCTTGTTGGGATGCGCCAGCACGCAATTTTAATTAAAGATTATGAGCGTGAATGTGATGAAGTTTTACGTTCTTCTATTAAAAAGCTGTTTTTAAACGAAAAAGATCCTATTCGTCTAATTAAATTCAAAGATATTTATGAGCAGTTAGAAGAAATTGCCGACTACTGTCAAACAGTTGCTAACACAATCGAAACAATTATTATGCGTAACGCGTAATTAATGAGGGGTCCTTTTAATGAATACACTACTTATCATTACCGTCCTAGTAGTCTTTTTCGCTCTTGCATTTGACTTCATTAATGGTTTTCATGATACTGCAAATGCGATTGCAACATCCGTTTCAACACGTGCCCTACCTCCTCGAGTAGCGGTAATCATGGCAGCCATTATGAACTTTTTAGGTGCCATTACATTCGTTGGAGTAGCAAAAGCAATTGCTTCCGATATTGTTGATCCATTTTCATTATCTACACCAGATGCACCATTAATCGGTTCTGTTGTTATTTTAGCCGCTCTATTATCGGCAATCACTTGGAACCTAGTCACTTGGTATTTTGGAATTCCATCGAGTTCTTCTCATACATTGATCGGTTCGATTGCAGGTGCTGCCATTGCAGCATCTGGAGTCGGGGTTTTAAACTATAGCGGATTCACAAAAATCATCATTGCTTTATTAGCATCACCAATCATTGCGATTTGTGCCGGTTACTTAATGATGACATTAATGAAATTCATTTTTAAAAATATGAACCTATATAAAACAAATAAAGGTTTCCGTATTATGCAAATCTTCACTGCTGCCATTCAATCTTTTACCCACGGGACGAACGATGCTCAAAAGGCAATGGGTATTATTACGATGGCGCTTATTGCTGCAAATTGGCAAACAACGGATGATGTACAAGGTTGGGTACGTTTCGCCTGTGCTTTAGCAATGGGTCTTGGTACATCAATCGGCGGTTATAAAATCATTAAAACAGTTGGCGGCAAAATTATGAAAATCCGTCCTGTAAACGGTGCAGCTGCGGATATTGCTTCTGCATCCATCATTTTCGGTGCAACGTTAATTCACTTGCCTGTATCAACAACACATGTTATCTCTTCTGCAATTATGGGTGTTGGTTCAGCTCAAAATGTTAAAGGCGTAAACTGGGGTATGGCTCGTAAAATAGTCACTACTTGGATTATTACAATGCCTATTTCTGCTGTCATGGCAGCGATTATTTATACAGTATTAAATCTATTCTTCTAATAAAGAGGGCAGGTATTTTCCGAAATTTTTTTCGGACAAACCTCCCTCTTTTCTTTTTTTCTACGAATCCATTACACTGTATTTATGGAAAAAGAAAGGCGGTAATTTATGAAACAGTTCGCAGCATTCATTACAAAATTTGCAAAACCGATTGTTCTACTATGGTGTGCAATATTGGTTGTTCTAGCATTTTTTGCGCTTCAACTCCCTTCTAAACTTCAAGGGGATGGGTTTTTCTATGATGGTGACCACTCGTATGTAACGAACGAACTATCGGATACATTCAATTTACCCGCAAAAACGATTTTTGTATTGTTCGAAAATAAAACAGATGAGGAAATTTCGTCTACCCTTGAAAGTTTAGAAACAATTGAAGAAATTCAAACTATAACATCTCCTGTAGGTGTCGAAGAGTTAAATAAAGACGGCTATGCCTATGGGATGCTGGAGTTTGATAATTCGGTGGATGATTACTTCCCTATTATCGATGAGCTGCGTGAAAAGCTCGGCGAAAACAACGGCATTTCCATTACAGGTGAACCAGTTATTTCAAAGGATATTAATGTCGCAAGTCAAAATGATTTAATTAAAGCAGAAACGATTGGTCTTCCGATTGCTTTAATCGTTTTATTGTTAGCATTCGGTACGATCGTAGCTTCTTTACTGCCGATTTTAGTTGGCGGTGCCACGGTTGTCATTACACTTGGTCTATTGGCTCTTTTAGGAGACGGTGTGAACTTATCTATTTTCGTATTAAATATTGTCCCAATGCTTGGGTTGGCTTTAAGTATTGATTTTGCATTGCTGCTTATTAATCGTTACCGTGAAGAACGCAATACACAATCGATTGAGCAGTCTGTTCAAATTGCCATCCAAACAGCCGGACGATCGATTATCTTCTCAGCACTTTGTGTCATGATCGGTCTTGGTGCAATGATCGTAATTGATGTGGAAATTTTCATGAATATCGCGCTTGGCGGATCAATAGTTGTGTTGTTGGCTGTATTAACAGGTATTACACTTTTACCGGCAACATTGATGCTTCTTGGTGACCGTTTAAATAAAGGCCGTGTTTTCCGAATAAAACCGACTGCCTCTCGTTGGCAGAAATTCGCCGCCTTTGTCATGAAACGACCTGTCACAATTATTGTTGTGGCCATCCTTTTGTTATGTGTTGCAATGGTGCCGATAAAAGATATCGAGTTAACTATCCCTTCTACGGAATCATTGCCGGAATCATATGAATCGCGCCAAACATTTGATACGCTAGATGAACAGTTTGGGCTTGGCGATAATACACCGGTATTCCTTCTGGCAGAAAATGAAGATGCCGGTGATTGGGATTCGACAGAAGGACGCGAGAAAATATTCGATATTCAGCAGCAGCTGTTGGATGACCCTCTTGTCGATCGTGTAACATCAATGTTTACTGTAGCCAATATTGAGTCTGTTGAAATGTGGGAAATGGCAAACAGCAACCCGCAAGCACCTGGTGCACTGGATGAAGTGGCGGAAAACTTTATTCAGGGAGATAAAATGTATATGGTCGCTTATTTAAATGCAGAAGGCTCTTCATTCGAAGCTCAGGATTTTGTGCGCGACTGGAGTGAAAAAGACTTAGGGGTCAATTTCGCTTTGTCCGGTCAAGCGAAGTTCAATCAGGAAATCTTTGATGAGATTGCCGGCAAAGTACTCATTGCCATTTCAATCATCATTGTATCTACCTTCTTTATTTTAATGGTTGCGTTCCGTTCGATTTTAATTCCGCTGAAAGCGATCTTAATGAACATCCTTGGCTTAGGTGCGACATTCGGTATCCTTGTCTACATTTTCCAGTATGGGCATTTTGGTTTGGAAGCGACGACAATTGTGTTGATTATTCCGGTGCTGACCTTCTGCTTAGTGTTCGGTTTAAGTATGGACTATGAAGTATTTTTAATATCCCGTATTCAGGAAGAGTATTTAAAAGGGGCAACTAATACAAAGGCAACGGTCGATGGACTTGTCTCGACAAGTAAAATCATTACATCGGCAGCGCTTATTATGATTGTCATTACAGGCGCGTTTGCATTTACGGATGTTATGCCCGTAAAGCAAATCGGGGTCGGTATTGCGATTGCGATTGCCATTGACGCAACAATCATCCGCCTGATGCTCGTTCCAAGTTTCATGAAGCTGTTTGGCGACTGGAACTGGTGGCTGCCGTTTAGGAAGAATACGAGATAGTGATCAATAAATAGTCGTCCGGCCTGTTGGACATGGGCTGGGCGGCTGTTTTTATTTCTGTTATTAGAACAATTGTCGGGGATATTAGAACTTCCGTAGCTTTTATTAGAAAACCGGATGAAACGGGTAACGGTGATGCTGCTTTTCCTTTTATTAAAGGGGTTCCGGGTGACCGGTTTTGAGTTTATTAGAATATCTTGCGCATATATTAGAACAACTTGGCAGGATATTAGCACATCCATCCACTATATTAGAAAATCTCGAACACTTATTAGCACATTAAGCAAAGATATTAGAAAATCGAACTTATATTAGAACATATTAAAATATATTAGAACATTCCACCTGTTTATTAGAAAACCACCACAACCATCAACCGCCCACCGCCACACAACCCCAAACAAAAAATCCCTCCGCCGCAATGCCGACGAAAAGGATTTAGAAATCGAAGCAATCAGCCTAACCTAAATACAGTTGCTCTTCAAACGGAAGCATAACTGAATTTACATCGCTCGACTCTTCACTTTTGTTCAACTCAATTTGTTTCGGATCTTTCGGTTCCCACAACATGTAAAATGCTTGAATTACAATGACAATAACAATGGATGCCACTAAAATTGTGCCGACGATAATTTTGACCATTTTATTTCCGGACATTTCTTTCGATGATTTCTGTTGTGTCATTCTTCAATTCCCTCACTTTTCTATTTTGAAAGTCGGAAACCTTCTTCACGTAAATAAGCGACAGCGTCTTCGCGCGTACCGAAAGATTCCTCTAAATTTCCTTGATGATAAATATTCCAAGAACGATCATTAAACTCCAGCTCTAGTTTCGTTCCTTCACGCGATGTCCATGTCTCGACAATCGGTAAAATCTCTTCTTCTTCTTCAGATAAATAGTTGATTGAGTCGCGCACTATTTCACGTAACGCTTCCTCGTTGTAGTCACGAATGTTGACTAGCCCGTTGTCGCCCGCTTCTTTTTCATATTTCAGTAAGTCACCTACGAAAACAAAGCCATTGCCGTTTGGATGCAACTTTTCTACAACAATCGATTTTTCGTAAAGGCTTCCTTCAAAATGATAATTCACACGTTTTAATGAAATTTCCTTTTTCGTCAACTGAGGAAATGATTCGATAATTTCTTGTTTTTGTTCAAATGTTAGCATTGTCTGCTCCTTTTAAATGTCTTTTCAATTATTAAGTATACCGTGTCCGGCGCAATTTAAAAAGCGAAGCATATGCTTATCACATATGCCCCGCAATTTAGCAATACAAAATAGGTTATACCGTCTTATTGGCAGTCTCTTTAATTTGTTTGCGTTCTTCATAAATATTTTGGACGATTACTTTAATCACGCAGTACGTAGGAATGGCAATTAAAATTCCAATAAAGCCTGCAATATTTCCTGCTGCCAATACGATCGAAATTACTGTCAACGGGTGAATATCCAAAGATCGCCCCATAACATTCGGTGTAATCAAGTTACTCTCTACTTGCTGTGCGACTAGCGTTACAACACCAACCCAAATAACGTCAAACGGATTATTAAGAAGTGCTACAATCACTGCCGGTACAAGGGATAGCCACGGACCGATAAATGGAATCATATTCATGAAAAATGCAAACAAAGCAAGTAATAATGAATATTCTAAACCAATGATTAAATAGCCAATGTACATCATGATTGCGAGTAAAAAGCTGACCAATACTTGTCCTTGTACATAGCTTCTCAATACGTTATCGATGTCTTCTAAAGTTTTCTTCACCCATGTGCGACGTTCCCCGGAAAATATACCATAAATTTGGGGAGCGAATTTTTCATGGTCTTTCAACATAAAAATAAAGAAAAATGGCGCTAATACTAATGTTAATGTGACGGTTACTGCCCCGCTTAAGAAAGAAACAAGGTATTTACTACTTGTGACAGCAATGTCTTGTATCGAATTGGTAACAGATCCTATAAATTCTTCTACTTGCGGTGGCAGCATCGGAATATTTTCCTTATTATCTAAAATAAAATCTGCTGCTTCTTCAATATCCTTCGCGATTGTCGGTGCATTTTCAACAAGTCTGTTTACTTGGTTGGCAATTGGAGTACCAACCAAAATCAGAAAGCTCGCGAATAAACCCGCAATTATAAGAACAATCGTTATTAAACTTCCCCATCTCGGCATTCCCCGTTTTTCCAATATACGCTGCAACGGCTCCGAAATATAATAGAGCACCCCACCGAGTAATAACGGTACAAGGATTGTCGTAAAAATTATGATAATCGGATTAAAAATAGAATGGATTTCAATAAAATATTTGATAATTAATAATGTAATAAGTATACCTACGCCAACTTGGAACCACAGTTTTCTAGTCATCGGCTCACTCTCTTTCTCAAACTTTCTTTTACTTTTAATTTTCACTATAACTATGTACGTTTTAGCATGCCATAAAGCTTCATAAAATACAAAAAATAAAAAAGGTTTGACTCGCAAAATAATATTTGCGAATCAAACCTCTTAAATTTTATAGCTTTTTATCGTCAATTGAATTTAAATAGTCTTCGATTGTCTCTACAACTGATTCCACGCAGCCGTCGTCAAATGGCGAGATTAAGCCCGCTTCCTCAACAAGTTTTGTGAAGGCAAATGACCCGCCAAGACTGCATAAATGCAGATAGTCCTTCCAGGCACCATCAAAGTCTTCGCGTGAACGTTTCCAGAACTGGAATGCACAAATTTGCGCTAACGTGTAGTCAATATAATAGAATGGAGATGAATAGATATGGCCTTGTCGCTGCCAGAAAGCTCCTGATTCTAAATAGTCATGACCGTCATAATTACGATGCGGTAAATACTTCGCCTCGATTTCCTTCCAGGCAGCATTGCGCTCAGCCGGTGTCATTTGCGGATTTTCATATACGACATGCTGGAATTCATCGACTGCTACACCGTATGGCAAGAATAGTAACCCGCTGCTTAAATGCGAGAATTTATACTTATCTGTTTGGTGCTCGAAGAATAACTCCATCCAAGGCCATGTAAAGAATTCCATACTCATAGAATGGATTTCAGCTGACTCATATGTCGGCCATAAGTATTCCGGAATCCCAATATTTCGGCTTGAATACACTTGGAATGCATGTCCTGCCTCATGTGTCAGTACATCAATATCTCCAGATGTGCCGTTAAAGTTCGAGAAGATGTACGGTGATTCGTAGTCTTCGATAAACGTACAATATCCGCCGCTTTCCTTACCTTTTTTCGCAACTAAATCCATGAGGTCATGCTCGATCATATAGTTGAAGAACTCACCTGTTTCTTTAGATAGTTCTTCGTACATTTTTTTACCGTTATCGATAATCCATTGCGGGTCACCTTGAGGTACGGCATTTCCTGTTAAGAATGTTAAGCCTTCATCATAGAATTTAAAGTCTTCCACACCGATGCGTTCTGCTTGGCGCTCATACAGTTTTGTTGCAAGCGGCACGATACTTTCACGCACTTGTTCGCGGAATTTTGCGACCATCTCTGCATTGTAGTCAACGCGGTTCATATTGACATAGCCAAGTTCTACATAGTTTTTGAAGCCTAATTTTGTCGCTATTTCATGGCGAAGCTTCACTAAATCATCATAAATCTGATCGAACTTTTCTTTGTTTGAAGCATAGAAATCCGCACTCGCTTCACGTGCCGCTTTACGTACTTCACGTTCTGTCGATTCCGCATATGGTCCCAGCTGTGCCAGCGTCAATGTTTTGCCGTCAAATTCAATCTGAGCAGAAGCAACGAGCTTGCTGTATTCAGACGTTAATCTGTTTTCCTTTTGCATAAGCTCGATTACTGCAGGAGAGAAACCTTTTAATAAGTTTTCAGCTAATGCAAATAGTTGCGTACCCCATTTTTCTTCCAGTTGTGCACGGAATGGCGACTTCACTAGTTCCGTATAGTAATTGAATACAAGCTCATCTGCCATTGGGCTTACTTCATCGAAATGGTCACGCTCTTTTTGGTAATATTCATCATTTGTATCGATTGATGCACGTACATAGACGATATTAGCCATTGTAGAAAATGTGTTGCGAATCGCATTTAATTTTTCGATAACTTCGCTTTGTTCATCTACAGTAGTTGCAGTTTTAAATTCCTCTAATAATGCAGCTGTCTGTTCTTTCATTTGTTCTAAATCCGGACGTTTATAATCAAAGTCTTTAAATGTTACCAAACTCATTCACCCCATCTGTTCATTTCATTCGGAATTCGAAATTCCCTCTTTTATTATTTATGATTATGGCAGAAATTGCAATTATTTTCAGAATATTTATCCAGCTTTATTTTAGGTTAATGGACATAAAAATAAGCAGCCGAGAAAAGGTCTCTGCTGCTTATGCCAGTCTTTATATTTTAAACTTATTCATTTCCAAAACAACTTGTTGTGAATGGTTATCCAATTCTTCAACCGCTTTAGTTAAATCATCGACTACGAGTGTTTGTTCATCAGAAGCAAGAGCCAAATGTTTTGCATAGTCGGAAGTATCATTTACTAAACGACTCATTTCCTCGGTCGAAGCTAAAATTTGTTCTGCACCTGCTGACATTTGCTCAACAACTGCTGAATCGTCCTGAATTCGATTGTTGACATTCAATACAGAATTTAAAATTTGATCTAAGCGTTGACCAATTTCGCCAACTGCCATTGTTCCTTCTTTGACATCTGTTGTCGTCATATCAATCTCAACTAGCAAGCGGTCAGTAATATGCGAGAATTTTTGAAGATGACCCGAAATTTCCTCCGCGGATGTACGGGACATTTCAGCAAGCTTCTTCACTTCATCGGCTACAACCGCAAATCCTTTTCCGGCTTCTCCGGCACGTGCTGCTTCAATTGCTGCATTAAGCGCCAGTAAATTCGTCTGATCCGAAATATTCGTAATGACTGTCACCATTTCTTTAATCGAGTGGAAGTTTTCACCCATTTCTTTCACAAGCACAGCCGTATTTTCTACCGATTTTTCTACTCCTTGAATCTGGTCAACTACCTTACCGGAACTTTGTGCACCATCTTCTACAAGGCTCGTCATATCGGAAGAAATTTCAGCAATTTCATTAAATGTATCGGCCAGTTTCTGAATGCCGATTGCCATTTCATTCATCGCAGCATTTACTTCATTATTGCTTACTTGCTGTAATGTCCCGCTGTGTGAAATCGTGGCGATATTTTCCACCATTTTTTCATTTGATGTGTTCACACGTTCTGTAGATGTTTCGATTAGATCGACTACTTCTCCCAGCCCATCTGTACGTTCCTTCAATACTTGGAAAGTAGCTGATAACTCGACAAGCGAGCTTTGGAAATTTTTTGCGAATGCTGTGATTTCATTATTTGTTTTAAAATTCAGCTTATCCAACATAGCCTGTGATTCAACAATATCACCTGACGCTAGATTTTCTGCTGCTTTATTCAATGTTTGTAATGGGGATAACGCTCGACGGATATAAGTATAAATACCGATTAAAGCTGCTATAAAAATAATAATGAAAATGAGCGCAATAATTGGGACAATCTCTTTTGCTACATTCTCTGTTAACGAAGAAACATACGATGCATCAATATCAACACCTAAATAGGCAATCGTTTCTCCTGCATCATTTTTAACCGGAACAATACCTGTAATATATTTACCAAAATCACTGCTTAGAAGGTCTGATGCAAATTGACCGTCTTCAATAACACGCTCAATATGCTCGTACTTTGTAGAACCCGATGCCTCACCCAGCTTCCCGGCATTTTCAGTATCATCTGCCGGCATGCCATCAACTAAAAACGTGACTTCCCCATTTTCTTCTGGTACAAAATAGGTATAGGCATACATGACACCATTGTATTCGCGTAATTCATTTAACTGTTCACGTAATTCCCAATATGTTGCATTTTCCTCTGGTTCTTCAATAAGCTGCTCATACTTTTGTACATCTATGTAATTTACGATATTACTAGCTACTTCTATCGTACGTTCTTTCACTGATGACTGAACTGAACGCGCGGAATTAAATTGAAGCATAATAACTGTTAATAGTAAAATAACGGCGAAAATAATGCCAATCATCAATATGATTCTACTACCTAATTTATCCATTCTTTTCATAGCCTATTTAATCTCCTAATATAATATTTAATTGTTAAATTTATTTTGAATTAAAGATTAATTAAAAGCAATGTCTTTTAATGAATACTATATATTATTAATGAATAATAAGTAAATAGAACTATCACTTACCCATTAGTTTCCAGCATAGATTGGAAGCACAAAAAAAGCCCAAAGAATCATCTTTGGGCTTACATTTTTTATTCGCCTAAATCAGCATTGTGGTATACGCGTTGCACGTCTTCCAAATCTTCCAATGCATCAATCATTTTTTCGAATTTCACTAAATCATCACCAGTTAAAGCAACATCTGTCATTGGCAGCATCGTTAATTCTGCTACAGTAAACTCCTCGATGCCTGCATCCTTAAATGCTTCCTGTGTAGCATAGAATTGTTCAGGCTCAACATAAACGATAATTGTGCCTTCTTCATCCATAATGTCACGCATATCTAAATCAGCTTCCATTAAAATTTCAAGAATTTCATCCTCTGATTTACCTTCAATTCCGAATACAGCTGTATTTTGGAACATATGCGCCGCTGAACCAGATACGCCCATGTTACCGCCATTTTTGCCGAATGCTGCACGTACTTCAGAAGCTGTACGGTTTACGTTGTTTGTTAATGCATCAACGATTACCATTGTTCCTGCTACACCGAAACCTTCATAGCGTAACTCATCGAATTGCTCATCGCCGCCGCCTTTTGCTTTATCAATTGCTTTTTCAATAATATGTTTTGGTACAGAGTAAGTTTTCGCACGTTCTAAAACTGTTTTTAGTGCACGGTTAGATTCCGGGTTTGGTTCACCTGATTTTGCTGCTACATAAATTTCACGACCGAATTTAGCATAAATACGACTATTTGCTGCGTCTTTCCCAGCCTTTTTATCTTTAATGTTATTCCACTTACGACCCATTTTGTTCACTCTCTTTCATACTCTATTAGTAACGTTATTTAAAAACGAAAAAATATATTTAACTTATTTATTATACATAAACTTGAAATGATTTTAAATTACTCTGTCTAAAAAAAATGTAAAAACCTATAGCATTTTTTCTATGCTATAGGTCACGTTTATAGTTGGGAAGCCTCTAAGTTAAATGTATCGCCGCCTTGGAGTGTTCCGGCATTATAGCCTTTTTTGAACCAGCGCATCCGTTGTTCGCTTGTACCATGTGTAAAGCTTTCCGGAACGACATAGCCTTGCGCTTCCATCTGCAATGTATCGTCTCCAATAGCATTTGCTGCAGTTAAAGCCTCTTCAAAATCGCCTTCTTCCAAATAGCCCTTGTCCTGGACATGGTGTGCCCATACACCCGAGTAGTAGTCCGCCTGTAATTCCAGCCGTTTCACTGCTTCATTGTACTTGGCTTGAGATACTTTTCCGTTCAACGCATGTACTTGTCCGGAAGTGCCCAATAATGTTTGAACATGGTGTCCAACTTCATGTGCGACTACATAGGCCATCGCAAAATCACCCGGTGCTTCAAAACGGTTTCTTAATTCTTTATAAAAACTTAAGTCTATATAAAGCTTATAATCTGCCGGACAGTAAAACGGTCCAACCGCAGCACTTTGCATCCCGCATCCGGAACTTACACTATCCGTAAATAATACGAGCGTCGGGTTTTCGTAGGTCAGCCCATTATCAGCAAACAATTGTTGCCATATATCCTCTGTATCCGCAAGTACTACAGAAACGAATTCAGCCAGTTCCTCTTCTTCAGCGGTCGGTTCATAGTTTTCAGAAGTTGCACCGTTTTGCGTAATGCTCTTTGATACTTCCGAAACAACATCCCCTGCATCTCCACCGTTGAGCAATGTAAAAATAATGGCAATAATTATCCCGACACCGCCAAGACCTCCGCCGATTTTCCCGGCACTCATCCCTCGACGATCTTCCACATTGCTGCTTTTACGTCTTCCCTTCACATCCATTGCTATTCCCTCCATATGAATCTTTACATACTTTGCCATATAATTACCCTTAACAGTGCTTCTTATAACAGTCAGTAGAAAATAACATTAGTTAAACAGCCAAAGAATAATAAAAAAGCGAAGCGGATTATGTCCACTTCGCTTTTCCTTATAAATCCGCTTCAATTTTTTCCAGCAATGCCTCGCAGCCTTCTAAACATAGATTGTACGTTTCCTGGAAATCCCCTGTATACCAAGGATCCGGAACATCTTTTTGATGTGACGTCAAATCAAGGAAACGGAATACCTTTGCATCTGCTTCTGCGCGAAGCATTTCAATCGTGTTTTTCACATTGCTTTCATCCATACAGACAATGTAGTCAAAGCTGTCTAAATCGGAAGTGCGCAACTGTCTTGCAAGCATGCCTGTTGTCATAATTCCGTATTCCTGTAATTTCGCCATCGTCCTTTTATGCGGGGGTTCTCCAATATGGTAATTGCTCGTGCCGGCTGAGTCGACTGTAATTTTATCCGTTAAACCGCGTTTAGCGATTAAATCACGCATAACAGCTTCTGCCATAGGAGAACGGCAAATATTGCCCAAACATACGAATAGTACTTGCTTCATCTCTATTTTCCACTCCTAATAAAGAAGCCGCACGAAAGATTCCGCGCAGCTTCTGTTATTTTACTTCCGGGTGCATTTCTTTCAAATGCTCTGTTAATCGGTTCAGCTCATCTTCCAAAAATTGAACGGATTGTTCACGGCCTTCTTTTCCTGAGCCAACCGTAAATGGCTTTCCGTAAATTAAATAGCCTTTTTGACGTTTGAAAACACCTTTCGCATCTTTCGGACCGATATAAGCAGCCGGCAAAATTTCCGTCTTCGCCAGCTGAGCAATCGTCACTGCGCCGGCTTTCAATTCCGAGTTTTCAGAACTTCTCGTTCCACTCGGGAAGATTCCGACTACTTTTCCTTCTTTAATAAGCTGACGAGGGATTTTAATAACACTTGGTCCCGGATTGTCACGATCCACCGGGAATGCATTCAATCTCGATATTAGCCAGCCTAATCCTTTCACATCGAATAGTTGCTTCTTAGCCATAAAATGTACTTCTTTTGGCAGCATGGAAATCCCCAGGTTCAAAATATCGATATAGCCATTATGTGTACAGGCAACGACAAAGCCGCCTTCTTTCGGTATATTTTCTTTCCCATATACCTTTGCCTTTGACCCGTTAACCCCTAAAATTCCATATACAACTCTTGCAATAAATTTATACACGTTTCATTCCTACCTTATCGTTAATCTCACTTTATTTTAATTGAAAGTAATACCTTCATTCAATGACTACTGTTTCGCCGTAGTTCCTGCAATTTGCTCGATTAATGGAGGCAGCCAATCTTCAAGCTGGCTGAACGGAAATCCTAATTGCTCCGCCTTGTCATTTCTCATATACCATGTTGCGGGAATGGCGTATGGTGAACGGATTTCCTCTGTCCCAAGCAACGCTATTTTGGCACGTTCGCCTGACTTTTCTTCAATAAGAGAAATGAGGTCTTTTAAAGAAATGACACCATTTGCTGTCGCGTTAATTGGGCCTTCCACATTATCATTACCTGCCCACTGTAAGAATTGGGCCGCTTCCGTTGCCTGAATAAAGGACATTTCCGCATCCATGTTTAAAAATCCGATCGGTTCCTTATTAATTATGCGCTCAATATGGAAATGTAAACGGCGCGTATAATCATCTTCTCCCATTACGATTGGGAAACGAACTGCGACTACAGGAAACTCGGCAAATTTAAAAAATACCGCCTCTGCCAGACGCTTTCCTTCACCATACGTAAATTCATGTGTGTCCCCCATGATGATGCCATATGAAGTCGGATCGAAATCTTCTTCAGAATGCGGCTTGCCATCTGCATCATATACAGCTAATGTAGATGTGAAAACAAGCTTGCCGATTTTTCCATTAAACAGATCGCACAGCTGCTTTGCTTCGTTTGGAGAATAGCAAATATTATCATACACTATATCAAAAGTACGGTTTTCCAATGCTTTCTCAAATGCCGCTGTATCTTTACGATCGACTTTAATATGCTCCACTGCATCGCCAAAAGGGTTTTCCGACATTCCGCGTGTGACAATTGTTACTTCTTGCTTCTGCTCCAATAAAAGCTCCACTAATTTACGGCCAAAAAATCGTGTCCCGCCTAATACTAAGATTTTCTTCATCTACGATCACTCCATTCCAATTAATAAATCTACATCAATTGTAATTTCCTGTAATTGAATACTTTCTTTATCGTCAATATGCCAGCCCATCGGTGTCATTTCAAGCAGATTTTGTACTAAATGTGCTTGAAGCGGTACTGTATACGTAATTCTTTTAACTTCTGTTTTTGAAAAACTTGCTTTAAAACGCTCTACAGTTTGGACATTTGTATAGCTTTCCTTTTCCGAATCTGCAAAGGCCTGTTTACGCAGTTCTTTTAAGTAATTTTCCTGTGGCACGACTTTAATTACTTTGCCGCCTCGCTTTAATAGCCGCTTAAATTCATCATAATTTGCAGGGGATAAAATATTTAAAATCGCATCAAAAGATTGCTCGTTGAATGGACTATTCGCTAAATCACCGACACACCATAGCTGCTCGCCATTATACTTTGCCGCTGCGATTATCCCTTCTTTTGAAATATCGATTCCTACACCGACAGGGCGATCAAGCTGTTGGCAAATACGTTGTAAATGTGATCCCTCGCCACAACCTGTATCTAAAATAACCGGTCGTTCTACCGTGATTTCCCGGGCAATTGCTGCTTGTAACCGATCATAGATTCCTGCTTGAATGAAAGTATGGCGAGATTCGAATAATTCTTTTCCATACATGGACTGGACAGGACGGTTTAACATATAAACATAGCCTTGTTTTGCCACATCAAATGTATGATTCGATAGACAGCTCATTTTCCCTTCATTACTTATTTCTATTTCCTGTTTACAAATAGGACAAGCAAAAAGTCGACTATTGAATTGAAACTGCTTAATACTTAACGCTCGTTTTGATAATAGACCCATTATGGATCCTCCTTCATATGTGTTCGCTAGTATCGTACCATAAACTCATTCAAATAAAAAAAGGAAATAGTGGTCACTACTCCCTTTAAATACTTTCAATCTATAATAGTTGGCTCGTTGTCACAAATTCATAGCCTTCTTCTTTCAAATACAATATGACATCCTCTAATGCGTCTGCGGATTGCTGGTGAATATCATGCATCAAAATAATGCCATTGTCCTTTGCTTGTGCTTTTAAATTCGCCAATGTCTTTTTAGGTGTTTTATGCTGCCAATCAAGTGTATCGATATTCCATAGCACTGGCGTTAAATCAATCGACTCCCGTACTTTATCATCCAATGCCCCAAACGGTGGACGATACATCGTAGGCGTCTTTCCTGTCGCATCACAAATCGCCTCGTTTGCCCGGTCGATTTCCGCCCGCATTTGTTGTGCGTTTAGCTTCGTTAAGTTTTTGTGGCTCCATGTATGATTGGCAATTTCATGACCAAAATCATCCGCTTTTTTCACGATATCTGGATACTTTGCAACGTTTTGACCAAGCATAAAAAAGGTTGCTTTCACTTCATACTTTTGCAGTGTCATTAAAATTTGATCGGTCACATTTTTATGGGGGCCGTCATCGAACGTAAGTGCAATTCTTTTATGACTGGCCTGTTGTTCAGCTGGTTTTTGCTGTTGGTCATTTTCTTGTACAACATCGGCCTCCTTATTATCCAATATATTTTCAACCTTTATGTATGTTGTACAATTTCTGCCCGGTAACCCTCCGTCATTCATATAATACGGCATCATTTTATTTAAGCTGCCGGATGGCTTGTTTATATAATCATTGGAGAATGATGGCTTATTATTAGTAGCATTCACCGCGACCGTTTTATTACTTGCATAAGTTGACGGAATATCAATCCATAGACGAAATCCGACAACTATTAATATTCCACATAATATGCTGAGCACTGTTATTTTTTTGCCCATTCTACTACCCTCCTTTCCTCTTATATTTATTAGACGTATTAAGAGAGCAAAAAGTTAATAAAATTTTGGATTTTTTTATATATTTTTCCCATAAAAAAAGCAAAGTTGAAAAACTACTCTGCTTCTGTCTTATTAATTTGCGGTTTTGACAGTCTTTGAACGTAATGTCGTATTTTTCCCATGCATAAAGTTTTCTAATACTGCGTACAAATTTTCAATCTCTGTATCTGATAAACGTTTTCCTTCAATTGTTGTTGCCCATTTCTTTAATTCCGCGATTTTCAGCACTTCAACATTGGCAGAATGAATTTCAATCTGCTGGAATGAACAATCATTCGTAAAAACTACCATTGTTTCAAAAAGTTCGCCATCTACTTCCGGCAGCTTGTCTTTTAATATATGGGTCAAACGTTTTGTTTCATGGATTGGATTATTAAATACTTTTTTCTGATTTTTATGTAATAGCTCAATCCATTCGAAGCTCTGTTCCCGTCCATTAATCCATCCTGATTTCACTTTCACATTCATTACATAAATTCCTGATTCATGAAGTAAAAGAGCGTCAATAGTTTGAACTTCATTGTGTACAGGAAGTTGTAGATTCACCATTATTTTTTTTGTACCTTGAACATGCTCCAGCTCTTTTACAATCTGATAGGATGTTCGGACACTTTTGTTCATAAGGACGTCAAAATACGAATAGCCGGTCAATTGGTAAAATGTTGTATTGTCATGACTATATAGTTTAAATATAAAGTAACCTATAATCGCAATTAGGACGACCAGTATAAATAAGGTCATTGCGCTCACTCCTTGCCTGCATCATCGCATTTCATTTTATATAGTACTAATGCCTTTATTAAATTCCTAATGGCTGTGGATTAATGGCTTTATTACTGTTTAAAATCGGTAAAAGTTGAGCCAGCTTTTGTATTTCATAAGTTGGCTGAATTGTTGCTGGTACTGCATTAAACGGGTTAAGCCAGCATGTATCGATGCCGGCATTTGCGCCCCCGATAATATCTGCACTGTAGGAATCACCGATAATCATCGCCTTGTTCGGGTCGAAATTCGGAATCCGTTCAAACACATAATCAAAAAATGGCTTCATCGGTTTTTGATAGCCTGTATTTTCGGAAACGAAGACTTGCTTAAAATAAGGTGCTAACCCTGTTACTTGGAGGCGTTTTATCTGTGTCTCCGCCAATCCATTCGATGTAATATACAATTCGTATTCAGGTGCCAATGTTTGAATTAGCTCCAATGCACCTTCAACAAACACTTTACTTTCTGCTAAATAAACACGGTACTCCGCGTCCAATACCCTGCCATCCACTTCGACGCCAAAATGCTCGAATGTCTTGCCGAAACGGTTTTCCATTAAAATATCTCGAGTAATCAGCCCTTCTTCAAGCGAGCTCCATAAACCCGTATTAATTTCTCGGTAAACAGCTTCGATTTGAGGCGTTAATGGTAACTGATGTGCTTCAAATAATTTCGGCAAGGCTAACCTTTCTGCCGCTTTAAAATCCAATAATGTATCATCTAGGTCAAACAGTAAAAATTGATAATTCTTCATTTGTATTCTCCGTTTCCATTATACTGATATATTACCTTATTATAATTAAATCATAATTTTAACTATTTACACTACTCCTAATTTTCGATAGCATGAGTGTATTGCTCTATGTGAAGAAAGAAGGGTTCTTTTATGGGATTTGAGTTAGACCCACAACTAGTTATTATTTTAATTTGTTTTGGTTTTTTAGCAGCATTTATCGATTCGGTTGTGGGAGGCGGCGGCCTTATTTCACTGCCTGCATTAATGTTTGCAGGGCTAAGTCCCTCTGCAGCTGTTGCAACAAACAAACTCGCCGGGACAATGGGTTCCTTAACGAGTACTATTACCTTTTATCGGTCTGGAAAGCTGGATATTAAATCTGTCATGAAGTATTTTCCATGGGTTTTTATTAGCTCGATGATCGGGGCTTGGATTGTCCATTTACTTGATCCAAATTTGTTGAAACCTTTAATGCTGATTATGCTGGCAGCAGTAGCTGTCTATACAATTTTCAAAAAAGATTGGGGCAGTATTTCAGCGGTCAAATCACTTTCAAAGACAAAGTATCTGTTATTTTTCTTAGTGATTTCACTGATTGGTTTTTATGATGGGTTTTTAGGTCCTGGTACTGGGTCATTCCTGATATTTGCATTTCTGATGGTTGGCTATGATTTTTTAAAGGCAGCTGGTAATGCAAAACTCCTTAATTTCGGGAGTAATATTGGAGCGCTTTTAATGTTTATCTATTTAGGGCAAATCAATTATACATATGGCTTGATTATGGGGGCCGCCCAAATTGTCGGAGCGATTGTCGGTTCGCGGTTTGCAATTAAGCGTGGAAGCGGCTATGTGCGTGTCCTTTTCATCATCGTCACGATTACATTACTTGCAAAAAATAGCTATGATTTTTTCTTGAAATAATTATACCGGATGTCCAACTTAAACTTGGACATCTTTTTTTAAAATAAGCCCCGAAACATGTTCGGGGCTTATTTCTTATTGCATTTCTTTTGTAGGCCCCATTACCGGAGGCACTGCTAAGCCCGCCTGGCGAAGTAATACTGTCATTTGACCAACATGATGTGTTTGATGTGTAATCACTGTGCGAAGTAATTCACCGCGCTTCATCATACCGCCGAAAGCAGGTACTTCTTCTAAAAGCTGTTCTTCTGTTAATGCTGCCGCTTCTTTTTTATACGCTTCGCGCACCATTTCATACTTCTCTATAATTTCAGCCATTGTTTCTGGCTGTGGCATATCAGGACCTGGACCCGGAATTTGCAATCCTGCAAAATGGCCGAATGCGCCTGCTACACTTACTAAATGCCACGATAACCATCCTAATGAATTGTGCTCATCTACGATGGCGATATGCATTTTGTCATTTGGAACAGCTTCCATTACTTTCAATGCACCTTTTGATGAAATCGCCCAATCTTTTACAAAATCTTCAGCTACACGATACATAATTAATTCCCCTTTACTACGGTTTGTATTTATCATACCGAATAAGATGGCATTGCGCTATCAATCAACAGCTAAGACTTTTCGTTAAAATAAATAATCCAGCACGATGCTCCATATTTCAACTTTTTCATCAAAGGTTTTAATATTCTTCCCTGGAATTGGACTTGTTGATGGCATTTTTTTATACGCCCGTCCGTCCAATACTTCGAGTCCGGTATGTCTTTTAAAAACATCGAAGCTTTTCCCGCCATTAAATAGGACAAGCTGTATTTGCGGATATTTTTTAAACAGTTCCGAAAAGTTATTCGGTACTTCATTTTTTATTGTTGCATCCAGGCTTCCTTCACGTTCACAGCTCTCAATCGAATCCCATAGCCCTATACGATGTTTACGAAGAAGTGCAATTCTTTCGTTATAGTCTTCCGGAATTTCGTTTGCTAGAAGCCTTCCCATAATCGGCCAAAAGTGATTCCGTCGGTTGCCGTAGTATTGCTGCTTTTCCAGTGATTGTTTTCCTGGCATCGATCCAAGGATAAGCACTTTAGTTTTTCCATCCACAATTGGAGGTAATATATTTCTGATTGGCTCCATCGTTTTCAATCCCTTCACTATTGTCAGCCTTATTATAAATAAATTTTCCAAACAAAAATACTGTCCACAAAACCAAATAGCCTGGTTTGTGAACAGTACTTATTAAATCATTGTGAAATTTTCACGTTTTGAATCTGATAAATTCCAGTAGCATCGATTGAGAAGCCTGTAACGCTATTGGCATAGCCTGTTAAATAAGCTTGGTGGTGGATAAATGCTGCAGGTGCTTCAGTAATAATAATATCCTGTGCCTGTTTATAAATATCCATGCGAATCGTTTCGTCTGTTTCAATGCGTCCGACTTCCAATAGCTCATCTAATTCTTTATTGCTATAACGTGTACGGTTGTTGTTACCGATATCAGACGTGTGGAATAGCGGGTATAGTGCCCCATCCGCATCTCCGGTAGACGGAGCCCATCCAAGCATGAACATATCATGGTCGCCTTTAGATGTTCTTTCTAAATAAGCGCCCCATTCCATTACTTCAATTTCCACCTCTATGTTGAGCTGCTTTAACGTTTCTTGCAGGATAATCGCAATCTGCTGGCGTTGCGGGTTATCATTTGTCCATATTGTCGTTTTAAATCCATCTGGGAAGCCCGCTTCTTCTAGCAGTTTCTTTGCTTCTTCAATATTTGTATCCTGCTTCGCCACTTCTTCGTTATATCCCCATACCATTGGTGATAGTGGCCCGAATGCCTGCACACCAAAGCCATCGTAAACACCTTTTAAAATAGCTTCGCGGTCAAGCGCTTTTGAAATTGCCTGACGAACCTTCGGATTATCGAATGGAGCTTTTTCTGTATTGAAGCCTAAATATGAAATGGAAACAGAAGGCTGTTTTACTACTTGGGCAAACCCTTCGACAAGCGGTACTTCTGTTGGTTGTACAGGGTCAATAATGTGAGCATAGCCTGCTTCCAAATCAGCTGCCCGTGTTGCACTTTCCGGTACTGTTTTAAATACGGCTGAATCATAGGCTACTTGCTCGCCCCAGTATTCTGTATTTTTTGCAAGACGAATTTCCTGACCTGGTGTCCATTTTTCTAACTTCAGGAAGCCAGTGCCGATCGGATTTTCATTTCCGTACGCACGTGCTTCACCCCCACTTTCCATACGTTTATAATCTTCTTCAATAACCGCAGGGCTCATCATATTGCCGCCAGGATGTGTTAAGGCAAACAGCAACGGTCCATAAGGCTCTTCTGTTTTAATTTGTACTGTATAGTCATCGACAACGATTACTTCTTTAATTGGTTCAAAGTTAGAAAGACGAGGTGATGCAATATTCGGATCAAGCAGACGGTCTAAATTCACTTTAACCGCTTCCGCATTGAAATCTGTTCCATCATGGAACTTTACCCCTTGGCGAAGTTTTAATTGCAGTGTTAAATCATCGAGATATTCCCACGACTCGGCTAATAGAGGTTCGATTTCTCCAGTATCAAAATTACGTACAACTAATGTTTCGAAAATATTGCGTTGTACATTTGAGGAAGGGACATCATTTGAGCCGTGCGGATCCAATTCAACTGCTTCTGAAAGGACTTCAATCACAAGCTCGCCACCTTCTGATGCCGCATTCTCTGTAGTTGTATCTTTACCAGCATCCGTTTCGGCTTTAGAATCGGCCGAACTATCTGTAGATGTATCCTCTTCATTACTGCATGCAGCCATTATGAGGACAAAAGAGAATAATAATATCACCCATACTTTTTGTAACTTCATTTTGCCTTCCTCCCTTTATAACTGAATTTTCTGTTTTTAATATATTAACTTTTATTGGAAATAATAGCAACCCATCATTATACAAATACTATAAGTTTACTAGGTTAAATAGTTCAAAAGAAAAAAGAACCACATTATTATATGTGATTCTTTTACTATCTTATTCTCTTTTATAGACGATAGTTCCTCCAACGACAGTTAACAATGCATTTGTCTGGAGAATTTCTTCCGAGCTGCATTTCATTAAATCGGTATCAAGTACTGTAAAATCTGCATCATATCCATTGCGGATATACCCGCGTTCATTTTCTTTACAAATTGCCTCTGCACTTCCAACCGTGTACATTTTCACTGCCTCAAAACGGGAAACCTTTTGCTCTCTGTTATAACCTTCATGTATATCTTTTGGCTTCTTTCGCTCTACTGCCGCATAGATCGTTTCAAATGGACTCATTGCTTCAATCGGCGCATCGGTACCTGCAGCACATATGAAACCTTCATCTATAAAAGTTTTCCAAGCATAATGATGACCAGCACGGTTTTCACCAAGTTTCTCAGTTACCCATGGATAGTCTGATGTAACAAAGGCCGGCTGCAAATCCAATATAACCTGCAGTTTTTTCATTCGAGCAAGCTGTTCTTCAGATACGACGCAGCAATGGATCAGGCGATCGCGCTTCCCGTCAGCTACAGGATATTTTTCTAGATATTGAAGCACCTGTTCCATTGCGCCATCACCGATTATATGAATAGCTACCGCTTCATTATATTTTCGCGCTAATTGAATGAGTGCTTCCATTTGAGCATCCGTATGAATAAGCATCCCTTTATTATGTTCATCATTTGCATAGGGAGCCAATAGTGCAGCCGTAGAGCCGCCTAATGAACCATCTGCAAAAATTTTCATCGCACCAGGCTCGATATATGGCTCACTAAATGGCGCATGATTCGTAATCATTTCCTCAAATACCGCATGATGGCGCAATAAATTGACACGGAAATGTTTTCGTTCACCTATTACGCTATGATAGGCAGTTAATGGATTCATAAAGTGACCATAATAACTCATCTCTTCTGTATGTCCGCCAGTTAAACCATAGGATTGCATATGTTCAATAGCCAGCTGCAAGGACTGCGCCAAGCTTTCGATATAGCTTTCCCCCTCTTGTTTGAATAGTGAAGATACTAGATTCGTTGCCTGTTCGTACAACAATCCGTTTAGCTCATCATTTTCATGACGGCCAATCTTTCCGCCTGCCGCATCTTCGGTATTTATTGTAACCCCCGCCAATTGGAGTGCGGCTGAATTGACTAAAGCAACATGGTGACACACACGATTAAGGAATATGGGGTTATTAGTGACAGCATCCAATTCCTCTTTCGTTGGGATACGGCCATCTGTAAATTGATTTTCATTCCATCCGTCCCCAATGAGCCACTGCCCAACCTGTAGTTGGCTTGCCGCATTTTTCACCAGTTGCAGAAGCTCTTCACCGCTTGTCGCTACTGTCAAATCAAGACGCATCAACTTTTCACCGTGTCCAATCATGTGGAGATGACTATCTACAAAGCCTGGGTACATAGCTGCGCCCTGCAAGTCGATAACCTCATCTGCATAGACTAGTAAATCGTCGAAAGCTCCTGTCTCCACAATTTTACCACCTTGTACAAGTACTGCCTGCACAGTCGCCCCTTCTTGTTCCATCGTATATATTGTGCCATTAGTCCATAGTTGCTTCATCTTCAGCTATCCCCCTTCTACATATCAAAATCTTGTCGTTTATATGGTAGTCCTATATTCATATGATCTAAGATTGGTTCATCCGATCCTTTGTAAAGAAACGTTATATCCTGCAATTCTGGTAAATTCTCAAAATAAGAACGCGCTAACGTTTCAACAAACATGTTGGCACCTGCAGAACCTTGAATTGTATAAATATCATCACCTAAATTAAGCACTAAACTTTTGTCTTCGTTTTCCATCGTATAATCCAAGAGTTCTACATCATGTTCATTTACTTTTGAAAAAATAAACGGTACAAGTTCTTCTTCACCGCTATCAAAGTTTTCATCGAATGGAACCGTTTTTTCAGCATTCTCATCTGATTTATATAAAGTAATCTTTTCCTCTTTCACTCCAGGGCTACCCTGTGTCACATTGTCTGAATTATTTCCCGGGACATTTTTTACATCATCACTCGTCTCTTTTGTCCCGCATGCTGCGAGCAAAAGCGCAAATAGCATTACTAATAATAATTTCTTCATCGTTGTCTCGCTCCTTCCTTTTGATGTATTACTTTCAAGATACAGAATAAACAAACAATTTTCAAACTTCCGGCGGCTTTTTCCAAGTACTTTTATAGTCGAAATACGGCTAAGTCTATTTAATCAAAATAAATCCAATAAATTACAACACTGAAAATAAAATGTTTTCAAAAAATATTGACAACGGTAATTACCTCCAATATTATTAAGGAACACTAAATAAATTAAAACAAGGAAAGGAGTTTAGGGATATGATGACACCAATTGTAAAGTTACCTATTTCAACAACGACAATTTCATATTGCCCTAACCTGAACTTTTGTTTTAATTTCGCACGTACTTGTAAATAAAAGGCACAGGTGTGGACTTCCCTGTGCCCTTTTCGTTTTGACACCTTTTCGAAAAATCGGAATAGGTGTCTTTTTTGTTTGCATCGGCCGGCTTTTAAATATCCGAAAAATGTACGATGCATTTTAGTGTAACAACAATTTTAGGAGGGCTTTATATGACTATCTTTTTACAGCGAAAACTATTAAAAATGGATCGATACGATGATGGGTAGCAACACGATCAACAATAAAGAAAGAAGGTATACGTAATGTTTAATGTATTTGTGAAATTAAAATGGTTTTTAAAACTGTACCGTAAGCAATATACAATTGCGATTGTGCTCCTTATGCTGGCGAGCTTTATTGAAGTTTTGCCTCCATGGATTTTAGGGGAAGCCATTGATGACATGACAAATGGAGATATGGATCAGATGCAGCTGCTGAAGTATGTAGGTTTCGTTATAGGCGCTGCCATCGTTAGCTATGCTTTAAACTTCATATGGCAATACCAGCTGTTTGGCGGTTCGATTGCACTGGACCGTATATTACGTAAAAAATTAATGCACCAATTTTTAAAAATGACTCCTACATTTTATGAAAAAAACCGTACCGGTGACTTAATGGCAAAAGCCACAAACGACTTGAATGCCGTAACATTGACTGCTGGCTTTGGTATTATGACACTCATTGACTCGACGGTCTATATGGCACTGATCATTTTAGCAATGGGCTTTTTTATTTCCTGGAAGCTGACATTTTTCGCGATGCTCCCAATTCCTGTCATGGCTCTAATCATTCAATATTTAGGGAAAATTGTTCATGAACGTTATATGAAAGCACAGGATGCATTCGGGGAGATGAATGACAATGTGTTGGAATCTGTTGCTGGAACTCGCGTAATCCGCGCGTACGTTCAAGAAGGAAAAGATGAAGAACGATTCGCTGAAATGAGCGAAAATATTTTTGCAAAAAACATGCGTGTCGCTTATATTAACGGACTCTTTATGCCAATTACAAAAATCGGAACTGGCATTTGTTATGTAATCGCATTGGGCTATGGTGCTGTTCTTGTCTCAAATTCTGAGCTAACGGTCGGTCAGCTCGTTTCATTCAACGTATATTTAGGTCTGGCAATTTGGCCAATGTTTGCGATTGGCGAGCTGATCAATGTCATGCAGCAAGGGAGTGCTTCACTTGACCGTGTACAGGATACATTGGAATATGAAGCGGATGTTCAAAACCCTCCTTCACCAATGTCGCACCAAGTACCAAATTCTATCGGGTTTTCTGAATTTACATTCCAGTATCCTCTATCTCAGGTGAAAAACTTGCAGCAAATCTCACTGAACCTTAAAAAAGGGCAAACACTCGGTATTGTCGGGAAAACAGGTTCAGGAAAGACAACATTTATTCGTCAGCTGTTGCGTGAATATCCGTTAGGCAATGGTCAAATCGCCATTAATAATACGGACTTGGCACAAATGACAAAAGAACAAATATTGGACTGGATCGGCTATGTGCCACAGGACCATGTACTATTCTCCCGTACAATTCGTGAAAACATTTTATTCGGGAAAGAAGATGCTACGAACAGTGAAATCGAAGAAGCGATTCGACTGGCAGACTTTGAAAAAGATTTATCAAATTTACCGCTTGGCATTGAAACACTTGTCGGTGAAAAAGGAGTATCTTTATCTGGTGGTCAAAAACAGCGGGTATCAATTGCACGTGCACTGATTAAAGATCCGGAAATTCTAATTTTGGACGATTCTTTATCTGCTGTCGATGCTAAAACAGAATCAAAAATTATTGAAAATATACAAATAGAGCGCGCTGGAAAAACGACGATCATTTCAACTCACCGCCTGTCAGGTATTCAACATGCGGATGAAATAATCGTGCTGGATGATGGTTATATCGTTGAACGAGGTACACATGAAGAGCTTCTACGCTTAGGTGGTTGGTACAAAGAGCAATTTGACCGCCAGCAGCTTGAGGAGGTGGAGCAATGAGTACATCAAAACGACTGTACCTGTATGCTTTAAAATTTAAAAAACCGATTTTAATCGGCTTAGCTTTATTAACAATTGCGGTCGCAACTGATATTGCAGGACCGTTCATCGCAAAATATATTATCGACCATTACATGGAACCAGGTAATCTGCAAGTAGAACCGATTGCGATACTGCTGTCGATTTTCTTCTTATTATCTGTGCTGACTGCTGTGTTCCGTTACTTAATGTTCATCTTTTTACAACGTGGTGCAAACTTCGTAATTCAGCAGTTACGGAAAGATGTATTCGGACATATTCAAAAGCTGCCAATTGAATACTTCGATAACCTGCCAGCCGGGAAAGTTGTAGCCCGTGTCACAAATGATACAGAGGCAATCCGCAATCTGTATGTAACTGTACTTTCGCAATTTGCGAACAGCTTTATTACCATTGCAGGGGTATATATAGCTTTATTTATACTAAATTGGAAAATGGCACTGTTTGCTCTATTGCTTGTTCCGATTGTTTATACTTGGATGATTTTATATCGGAAATTCGCTTCCCAGTACAACCATATTATTCGAACAAAAATTGCGGACATTAACGCAATGATTAACGAATCGATTAATGGGATGACGATAATTCAGGCATTCCGCCGTGAAGAACAGATGAAGCAAGAGTTCGACGAGATGAATGATGAACATTACAAATACAACCGAAAGCTTCTATTGCTGGACTCCGCGACATCACATAACCTCGTAAATATTTTACGTCTTGGAATGTTTGCAGTTTTCGTTTATTACTTCGGCACCCAATCAATGACAATGCCAGAAGCAGTATCAGCCGGTACGCTGTATGCGTTTGTTGATTATATTACACGCCTGTTCAATCCGATTACAAACTTAGTCAACCAGTTCTCTCAGCTTGAACGTTCACTTGTAGCAGGTTCACGTGTATTTGAACTGCTTGATCAGCAAGGGGAAGCTGTAAGTACAGAACGAATTGAACGTTATAAAGGAAATGTTGTGTTTGATCATGTCTCATTCGCCTATAAAAATGATGAATATGTATTAAAAAATATTCACTTTGAAGCAAAAGAAGGCGAAACAATCGCACTTGTCGGCCATACAGGCTCGGGGAAAAGTTCGATTATGAATTTACTGTTCCGCTTTTATGATCCGCAAAAAGGCCGTATTATCATTGACGGGAAAGATATTACGAAGCTTCCGCGCCAAGCGATTCGTGAGCATATGGGAATCGTATTGCAGGATCCGTATTTGTTCACCGGGACGATCGCTTCGAACGTTAGCCTCAATGATAAGCGAATTTCAAGAGAAACCGTTGAAAAAGCACTTGAAGCAGTCGGAGGCGAACGTGTCTTATCAAAATTTGAAAAAGGAATTGATGAGCCTGTAATCGAAAAAGGAAGTACACTTTCTTCTGGTCAGCGCCAGTTAATTTCGTTTGCGCGTGCGCTTGCATTTGATCCGGCTATTCTTATTCTGGATGAGGCGACATCGAATATCGACTCAGAAACAGAGGAAATTATTCAACATGCAATGGATGTACTGAAAAAAGGTCGTACAACGTTTATTATCGCCCACCGACTTTCCACTATTAAAAATGCAGATAAAATTTTAGTATTGGACCGTGGTGAGATTGTTGAACAAGGCAGCCATGATGAACTTGTCGCACTTGGCGGTAAATATGAACTTATGTATCGCCTGCAATCCGGATCATTAACTTCTTCATAAAAAAGAAGCGTATAGCCCCCTTATTCGGGAGCTGTACGCTTTTTGCTATTCTTTAAGCTTTTTATTTGGCCAGTATGACCACTTACCAAATACAGTAATGAGGGCTGGAACGAGCAGTGGACGTACGACAAACGTATCAAGCAGTACCCCAACCGCTGTAACAATACCGAATTGTACTAATAGCTGGATTGGTAATGACGCTAATACTAGGAATGTACCTGCTAAAATCAGACCCGCTGACGTAATAACTGCACCTGTTGAAGCAATACCATTTGAAATGGCCTCTTTATGCGCAATACCACGCTTGCGGTTTTTCCATATATCGGAAATCATGAAAATATTATAGTCGTTACCTAATGCGATAATAAATACGAAACTATATAGCGGAATCGAACTTGCCATTGCTTCGTGTCCTAAACCGTAATGGATGATCAGCCAGCCTGCACCTAAAGCAGAGAAGAAGGAAATCACTACTGTTACCATTAATTGAATTGATGTAATTAGAGCACGTAAGTAAACTAATAATACGATAAAAATAATAATAATCATGACAGGCTGAATAATGTTTTCATCGCCCGACTGAACAACTTTTGTATCTAGTTGAGAGCTCGTTTCGCCCCCTATCCAGAATTGGCCATCTTCCAGATTGCTATCCGCAAGAATTCCCTTAACATCGTCCTTCATTTGCTCAACATCATCCATTGCTTCATTCGAATATGGATTTTTATCCAAATCGATTTCATAAAGTTGAATATTGTTATTTGTTTCACCTGTACGCATTTCTTTCACTACACCGACATATGGAAGCCTTAACAGTTGTTCTGTAATGTCCAGATCAGTACCTTCACTGTCTACTAATAACTGAACCGGCGCCAATTCACCTGGTGTAAAGTTTTCTTCAATGATTTTAAATCCTTCACGTGAAGGCATATCTTCAGGGAATGAAGATATTAAATCGTAATTATATTTAATATTTGTAGAAGCGAATGCTAAACCGATTAAGACTGCTCCTGCTACAATAATGACAAGCCATGGTTTAGAAGTAACAAACTCACCGACCGCTCTCATATAACGGTGATTAGGTTTACGTTGTTTATATGGTTTGTTTTTCTTTTCTGCATTTGCTTTTTCAGCTTCCTCCGTACGAGGAACAAACGGCCAAAATGCTGCACGGCCTAAAATACCTAGAACGGCAGGGAGCAATGTAACTACAGCAAATCCTGTAATTAATACACCAAAGCTAAACGGAACGGCAAAACGCTGGAATGCGCCGTAATCCGCCAATGCCAATGTCGCTAAACCGATTACAACTGTTAGGCCACTCATTACGATTGCGCCTGTTGATTCACGAACAGCCGATGCCAATGCCGTAAATTTATTATCTTCAGTCAACAATATATCTCGATAGCGTGTAATTAAAAATAAACAATAGTCCGTACCTGCACCAAACAGTAAAACAATCATAATTGCTACCGCTTGCGCATCTTTATCGATCCATCCATTTTCAGCCATCGCGCCAAGTAAAGGACTTACAACTAAATATGCTATTCCTACTACTACTAAGGGGATAATCGCTAAAATTGGCGAACGATAAATTACTAATAAGATGACTAAAATGATAATTACAGTGGCAATCATTAGTTGTACGTCAGCTGCTTTAAAAAGATCTGTCGCATCAATCGAGATACCAACTGGTCCAGAGAATCGGGCATGTAGTCCATCATCCTCTAAATTTGTATCATACGGATTTTCGCCAAATTGACTTTCTGTACGTTCTTTAATAATCGCTAAATTTTCTTTTAAAACATCTGAATTTTTCTCTGTTGAGAAGAAAACCGGTGTGACAAGTGCTGCACCGTTCTCGGAAAGTGACCCCATCAATGCGCTAACGGGAAGTTCATGGAATGGCGGTATTGTTTCCTGCCCATCTAATGGTTCATCCGCCAGTTGTTTGTATAACCCTTGAATATTTGTCAAATCTTCTTCTGTAAGACCTGATTCGTTATACCAAGTAATTAATAGCGGTATACCACTATCAGACGAGAATTCTTCCTCCATAATATTTCCTGCTTGAATTGATGTATAAGTATCAGGGATTTCATCACCCGCAAAGTTTTCAACACTATTAATTTGTGGGAAGATAAGTGCAAATAAAACTGCAAACATAATCCATAAAGCCAAAACGACCCAACGTGTTTTCTTACCGCCCATTACACTTCCCCATTTTTCCAATGGATGTTTAGACATCACATAGCCTCCTTCTTCTTTTCAACTTCCAAATATTACAAGTTAATCGTGCCATTTAATAATACCCTTATTCCAAGTTATACAAACATTGTACAATACACGAAAAACATTTGACAAGTACTTTCTTTTTCGGTTGAATAGAGTTTAATAAGGATCTCTTTAGGAGGTGGTAAAATATGACTAAGAAAACTTATTCGATACAACAAGTATCTAACTTAACGAATCTTTCTAAACAACTGATCCGAAAATGGGAAGATCGCTACCAAATCATTCAACCTGATAGATTAGACAATGGCTACCGCGTATATTCAGAAGATGAAGTTCAAACGTTAATACAGCTGAAACAATATATCAATAGCGGTATGACGATCAAACAAGCGGTAGATCACTATATCAATAATAAAGATGTACCAGAAGCTGACCCTGTATCGTTCTTCCACAAAGCACTAATTCAAGCTGGCACCGAAGCAAATGAGCACGAAATTTTGCATTTGCTTGAACAGGCTCACCATAAATTCGGTGTAGAGAAGCTGATTCGGGATATTGTCGTTCCCTTCCTTCATGAAGTCGGACAGCTTTGGTGCGAAAAAGCATGGGGTGAATACCAAGAAGCAATAAGCAGTCAAACAGTGCGTGACTTTTTAAGCCACCTTCGTCGACATTTTTATGTTTCGGACGATGCACCACTCGCATTAGGGAGCTGTCTACCTGGAGAGAGACATGAAATCCCAATGCAAATACTGCTTATCCAATGTATGCTACGGGGTTACCGCACACTAATGCTCGGTCCTTCACCGGCTCCAACAGCGATTCAATCTGCTATCGCTTTAAAGAAGCCAGCCATTGTACTGCTAACAGGATCTACCGAGATTGCTTACAATGAATTTGCCCAGTCCGTTTACACACTCGAAAAATTGGCACAAGTTCACGAGCATATTTCTTTTTATATTGGTGGTGCAGGGACAGAACTTTTTTATGAACAGTTCCAATTAAAAGCATTAAAATTAGCAAGAACAATTGATGATATCCTTCCTCCTGCTAATCTCTAGAAACGTTCAATACCGAGTTCGCTGTATTTCTATTTACAGCGAGCTTTTTGCTGATTATTTTTATGATGCAAAAAAAATTGACCACTTTGCCTGATTTGCAAATTGGTCAATCTATGGATTGTATTAATAATTATTTATTTGAAGTTTACGCGTCTTTCGTTTCATCCGGCTGGTTTTTACGCTCACTACCGGAAGTAGTTTTCGTGTTCGCACGATGTTTCTCATCTTTTACTTGGTCATTCAATTCTTCCATCGGAATTGGATCCACAAATTTCATTTCCTCATCTATATCGAAAATGCTTTCCTTTTCGGTATTCAATAAATCCGGATTGTCGAGCTTTTTATGCTTTATTTTATTGTCTTTCATTTATAAAAGCCTCCTTTTCGAATAGTCTTTTATCTATTACCCGAAAATAGAGATGGTTACACTTTTACTTTAAAGCAATAACCTTTTTATCTTTTAAAATCTACGTTTTTTTCGGCCATCGCATGTTTTAATATAGGCAATGAAGAAGGTCCAATCCCATGCAATAGTAAAATTTCCTTTTCCGTATATTCAGCAAGATGCTCCAACTCGGTGATGCCGGCCTTTATCAATGCATTACGCGCAGGTGAGGATAAACGAGATAAGAATCCTTCTGACGGCTTACTCGCCTGCTCACATTTAGGGCAAGTTCCGCAATCTGTACTTTTATAATACCGGTGCCCCATTGGACAAATACGCAATGTCCGTTTCCTTTCCACCATTCACATCAACTCCTGTTTTAGTTAAAATCTTTATCTAATCACCTTTATCCTACCTTTTAAAAAAATCCGTTGCACGATTTTACGTACAACGGATTTTATAATTATGCTTCTATAAATTCACGTGAATCAACATTACGGATCATATAGTCAAATGCGCCTAAAGCAGCTGTTGCCCCAGAGCCCATTGAAATAACAATTTGCTTATACACTGTGTCTGTGCAATCGCCCGCAGCAAAGATTCCCGGAATATTAGTTGCACCGTGTTTATCTATAATAATTTCACCATGCGCATTCATTTCTACTGTCCCTTCAAGGAACTCTGTATTTGGCAATAAACCAATTTGAACGAATACACCTTGTAATTCAACATGCTTTTCTTCACCTGTCGTAACGTCTTTATATGTTAAACCATTTACTTTATCAGTTCCAGTAATTTCAGTAGTTAATGCATTTGTAATAACTGTAACGTTTTTTAGACTGCGAACGCGCTCTTGCAACACTTTATCCGCCTTCAACTCACTGTTACGTTGTATTAACGTTACATGATTTACAATACCCGCTAAGTCGATAGCCGCTTCTACACCCGAGTTACCGCCACCGATTACTGCAACATCTTTCCCTTTGAAAATCGGGCCGTCGCAATGTGGACAATACGCAACGCCTTTGTTTTTAAATTTTTCCTCACCAGGTACCTCAAGTTGACGATAACGAGCCCCTGTAGAAAGGATAACTGTTTTACCTTTTAATACCGCGCCATTTTCTAACGTCACTTCAATTAGATCCTTTTTCTCGATTTTCGCTACACGCTGTGACTTCATCACATCGATATCATAGTCTAAAACATGCGCTTCTAGGCTTGAGACAAATGCAGGACCCTCTGTTGCCTTTGTTCCAATAATATTTTCAATTGATAACGTATCGTTAACCTGGCCACCGAAGCGTTCAGCTACGATACCCGTACGAATCCCTTTACGTGCTGAATAAATAGCAGCCGCCGAACCTGCAGGACCACCACCTACTACCAATACATCAAAAACTTCTTTATCTGCAAATTCTGAGCCGTCCGATACTTCACCTAACTTCGTTAAAATATCTTCCAACTCCATACGACCGCCACCGAAGTTTTCGCCATTTAAATATACAGTAGGCACTGCCATAATGTCTCGGTCTTTAATTTCAGCCTGGAATGCCCCACCTTCAATCATCGTGTTCGAGATGTTCGGATTTAAAACCGTCATAATGTTTAATGCCTGCACAACATCCGGACAGTTGTGACAAGTTAGACTTACGTACGTTTCAAACTTCAACGGCTGCTTAATTGCTTGAATGCGTTTAACAACTGTTGCATCAATTTTCGGTGCACGACCTGAAACTTGTAAAAGCGCTAAAACTAATGATGTAAATTCATGACCAAGTGGTAAACCAGCAAATGTAATACCGGAGTCCCCTTCGCCTACTTTATTAATACTGAAACTCGGTGTACGTTCTAGTAAAGCGTGTTGTACCGTAATACGAGGCGACATCTTTTCCAACTCTTCAACTAAATTGAGCATTTCTTGCGATGTTTTGTCGTCATTAACACTCACTTTAATTAATAAATCACCTTCCAGCATTGATAAATACTGCTGTAATTGTGCTTTAATCTGATTATCTAACACTGTACAAGCTGCTGTATGAATACCTCTTATCGATCTCTCCCGAAAAATAAGCGGCCATTCTCCCTCAAATACAGCTAGCCCTTCACCTCTTTCATATTAAATTCAGAAGATAGAGAGCTTACCTTTCTTTTATCTAGTTAAAAACAGAGCGACAAAACCAAGCCGTAACGGTTGTTTTTGTCGCTTACTTGTTTGTTATTTACTACTCAGATTAGATTTTACCTACTAGATCTAAGCTTGGTGTTAACGTTTCGCTGCCTTCTTCCCATTTAGCTGGGCAAACTTCACCTGGATTGTTACGTACATATTGAGCTGCTTTAATTTTGTTCACTAAAATTGAAGCGTCACGGCCGATACCGCCAGCATTAATTTCTAACGCTTGTACAACACCGTCTGGATCGATGATGAATGTACCGCGCTCTGCTAAACCATCTTCTTCGTTTAACACGTCAAACGCCTTAGAAATAGTATGAGATGGGTCACCAATCATGATGTACTCGATTTTACCGATTGTTTCAGAAGTATCATGCCATGCTTTATGAGTGAAGTGTGTATCAGTCGATACTGAGTAAACTTCTACTCCTAAAGATTTTAAAGTAGCATATTCGTTTTGTAAGTCTTCTAATTCAGTTGGGCAAACGAATGTGAAGTCTGCCGGGTAGAAGCATACTACTGACCATTGTCCTTTAAAGTTTTCTGAAGTTACGTCGATGAATTCGCCTTTTTGGAATGCTTTCGCAGCGAATGGTGCGATTTCTTTACCGATTAATGCCATTTTAAAATTCCTCCTATATAAATATCAATGAAATAATTATTATAAAATAATTATTATTACCATCTAAAATTATCTTATATTAACAATATTTCGTCAACCTTCTAGTACTCAATTTCAGTGAATTCTTCTTTAGAAATCACATATTCTAGTCATATATTAACAAGGATTGAATTTATACGTATAAAAAAAGTACTTGAAAACAAAATTATGTCTTTAAAACGTTATTTTTGTATATTCAATCTATTTAAGTATAGTTATTAAATTTATAACATTCTCCGCTCCCCCTATAACTAGCAACATAGACTCTTTCTAATAGACACCATTCTCGTTTAACGTATCTTCTATCTAATAAACGAGAAAAACGGACCCATCTACTCTCAATATTTCCTTCCAAATAAAAAAGCCTATGCAGAAAGCTTTCACTTTCTACATAGACCTTCCATTAACTAGTTGGTATACGACAAAACAGCATTTTTGTACTTGGCTAAAAATGCAGCCGCCTCGCTTTTAGTTTTGTATTCGAACATACGAATGTCATTAGGATTATTGAACACTGTTACTACCCACATGTATTACCGCTCCCTTTCCTTTTTTTATTTTGTATATGATAATATTGCGTTTGTATATTTTTCTAATTTTGAAGTCGCTTCAATTTTCGTCGTATATTCGAATATACGAATATCGTTTATATTGTTAAATACTGTTACTACCCACATGTTTCATTTCTCCTTTTTTATAAAACTGTATTATAAATAGTCGATTCTCCCGTGACAGTTGCAGATTGTTATATAACACGCTTCCTGTTTTCTATTTTACTCCATTTCAATTAAAAAGAAACCTTCTAATCCCTCTTTTCACAATGTGTTCATAATTTATCTGATATCTTTGAACACTTTGTGAAAGTCCTGAATTTCATGTTTTAAACAAAAAACAGAAGAATAGAAGATAAACCAGCAAGTTCTGTTCTAGTACAGAATAACAGCGCTTACATAAAAAATTATGTTCATATTTATTTGGCAGTTTCTTTATTTTCAATACTGTAAATCTGAAATTAAAAAAGGGATGTATAGAAATTCTATACATCCCTTTTACGATTATGCTTTTCGCTGAATAATACCCATTGCGGTATTAGTCCAACGTTCTACCTCGGCTTGTCGTTGTGGATCATTGTGTGCTTTCTTCATAACCTTCGTAGTCGCATCGTGTGACACATCGCTCACTTGGTTCAATACATCGCTTGTATGTTTGACAGATTGAATGACAGACTGGACAGATTCTTTTTTATATTCGATATCTGCCATCATACGATTGACTGTTGTTGTTAATTTCGTTGTTTCGGTTTGAATAGGATTCAGCTGTTTTTTAATTCCTTCAGCATGTGCCAATAGCAGTGTAACAACTTTTTTTATTGGTCCAATTACAACAATAATACAGACGATTAACAGAACTACAGCAATTCCCAATATAACGAGAGCTGCTATTAACCACGGATTCATAAAATATGCCTCCTTAAAATTACTTTATTCCTTACATATACCCAACTTACTCCTAACAATACACTAAATATTTTGTCATGTAAGTTAAAAAGAAACGGAAAATTTTATTTTAATGTACTTGCCCTTTTATAAATAACGTCTTGCACCTGAGTAGTTCTTTTTGTAAACACCATTGTTCATTGATTCAATTTTTACTTTTGAAGCATAGTGTGGTGCATGTAACATTTTACCGTCACCAATATAAAGGCCAACATGGTACACTTTCCCCTTGCCGCCATTATATGCAAAGAATACAAGGTCCCCCGGCTTTAAATTTTTCTTCGCAACAGCTTTACCGCCTGTTGCCTGATAGAATGAGTCCCTCGGAATCATGATTCCGTGTGTACGGAATACTGCATATAAAATACCTGAGCAATCATAGCCCCAAGAAGATGTCCCTGCCCATAGATACGGTAATCCCAAATAACGCTTCGCTTCATTAATGATTGTATTAGCTGTTGGTTTTGGAACTTTGCTATAGGATGCATACGATTTTGCTGCACTTTTCTTTAGTAGTTTAACCCCATCGCCCGGTGTCTCTACATAATAATATTTTGCAGTCTCATCAATTACCGGCAATATAGTTGCATAGCTGATTTGTAAAAATTTCGTTTTTGCGTCTTTTTCTAACAGATTCGTTTTATCTGCAGTAATAATCGCAATGCCGCAATCATCATAATTTTTGTTCGTTGCCACAACATGAGATTGTGGAACCCATCCAGGATAGCCTGCCTTTAAATATGGTACATATTGATCTTTTGCCGCGACACGTTGCCATTTTCCTTTTGTTTCAAGCAATGATACTTCATCGCCATACAACGCTTGAGTATCTGTACGTCCAACAAGCCATTTCTTTTGAGACAAACTTAATGATGAGATCCATTTTTGCATTTCTACCGGATTTTTTGTCGAAGGATAATCAACAGCACGCGCCTGGTTAGGTTTATTCCATAAGTTTGTTACTGCGACATCAACTACATAACGTTTTTTCGCCGTTTCTTTTACACAGCTTTTGAATACAGGCTGTTCAGGTTCAGTAGGTCTTATTGACGGCTCAATAATTCTTGCAAGATATGAAACAAAATCCCCGCGAGTCATCATATCGCTCGGATTGAATTTTTGATTTTTTGCTGGGTATACAATTTTATTTGCTACTAATGCTTGAATTGCTGGTAAGGCACTATGGTTTTTTCCTATATCCGTATATGAAGTTGCCGCCTGTCCGGTTAACTGAAACGCCGGTACCAAAATCTTTACCGCCTGTGCACGAGATAATTTTGCTTCCGGATTAAATTTCCCTTCAAACCCTGTCATCATGCCAAGCTCAGTTATTGCTGCAATGACAGGCATTCGCGGATCATCTGCAGGAATGTCTAAATATGTAGGAATTGTACTCATCTCTAAATCAATTTGCAGTGTGCGTACGATAAACTCGGCCACTTCATAGCGTGTAATTGGATCATCTGCACGAAAATTATCATTTGGCAATTGTACCACTCCACCCAAATTATTTAACACTGTAAGTTCTTCGTTTAATTTAGAATCATTTTTTACATCCGAAAACATTTGGGCATAACCTGTATTTGTTGCCGCTGCTAACAGGAAACATATTACCCCAATTTGAAGTAAAATTTTTCCCATTCTATTTATGTTCCTACTCTTCATTTTTCCCTAACCTCCCATAATATAAAATTCACCTATCTATCTCTATACACCCTTACCTTTCTTTCTAAATAATAGTATTTATTGTAATTTTTTTCTATGCTATTTCTTTAATATTTTTGATTTTTACAAATTTTTATTATTTCTTCTTACATAATTGGTTCATATTTAGTTGAATTTTTTTCACGTGGAACATAATGTGACAACTTTCGATAAATTTGCACATTATTTTTTTGTATTAAAAAAGAAATCGATACTTTATTTTTTTATCGCAAATTCATCATTTTAATATTTTTCAAATGTTTTCATTGCATGTTACGTTACGTCAGCTTTTATACTACATATAAGGAGTGAGGAAGATGTATTCAATCGGGGAATTTTCTAAAAAGACCGGCATTACAATTCGGACTTTGCGTTATTACGGAGAAAAAGGGTTATTAATACCTGCCCGTATTTCTGAAGGCGGACAGCGCTATTATAATGATGCTAATATCATCACTGTCCAAAAGATCGTGACTTTCAAATATCTTGATTATTCTCTAGAGGAAATTAAAGAGCTGCTTAAAAAAGATGATTCTTTGCTTCAATCTTTGGAACATCAAAAGTTGCAGTTACTAAAAAAGAAAAAACAGCTGGAACAAATGCTTGCAACGATTGATACAGCCATTCACATTCACCAGAAAAATACAGCTGTCGATCCCACTACATTACTGCTCATCATTCACAGTCTGCTGACAGAGGATGCCCAAAAGGATTATTTAAGACAGTATATTCCGGAGCCGCTCATTGAAAGGATATACAGTTTTTTAGATATGAATTTTATCGAAATTAATCGACGTTACATTGAAAGTCTCCATGGAATTAAACAGGCTTTCCTGCATCCGCCAGAAGACGCGAAACTAAAACAACTAATCGAACAGTTATTTTCCATTATCCCGTCAGAATTAACGAAAAGTTTAGCGCAGGAATTTGAAAAACATGCAAATATTGATTTTGATAATTGGTTATTTACGATTCCGCTTTCTAGTGAGGAAGAAAATTGGCTCTTGGATCAAGCTGCACGATTAAACATATTAGAGGGGGTTATTACATGAACGTTCAGCTAAAGCAATTATGGGAACTCATTAAAAAAAGCAAATTTCCCAAAAAGCTCGTCATCATTGTTTTTGTGTTAAGTATTATCGAAACACTCGCTTCACTTGCTGTCCCCCTATTTACGATGAATATGATCAACGATTTTTCGACTACAGGTTTTGCTTGGACAGCGGTCACTGCCGTTGCTCTAATTTTAGTCATACAGGCGGTGCTTAGTGGTTTAACTTACTTTCTAATGCGTATGCTTGGGGAACGAATTGTTGCAAATTTACGAAATACACTTTGGCAGCATATTTTACATTTAAAAACCCCTTACTTTGATGCCCACGAATCCGGGGAAACGATGAGCCGTATTACACAAGATACAAGTGTCGTAAAAGAACTTGTAACAGACCATTTAGTAAGCTTTGTATCGGGCATTTTTTCTATAATTGGTGCGATTGCAATTTTACTGTGGATTGACTGGAAAATGACGCTTCTTATGTTAATAGCCGTACCGCTTGCGATTTTTGTTACATTGCCGCTTGGACAGAAAATGCATAAAATTGCTAAAGCCAATCAAGATGAACTGGCTTCATTCAGTGGACATCTTGGAAGGGTATTATCAAATATCCGACTTGTAAAGTCTTCGCAAACCGAACCATTGGAAAAAGAACGGGGTGAAAACCGGATTGAGCAGCTTTACCGATTTGGTTTAAAAGAGGCAAAAATCCTCGCTATTTTATCTCCGATTATGACGCTCATTATGATGATTGTGCTAATTCTTTTATTCGGATATGGGGGCTCACAGGTATCTTCAGGAGCAATTTCTTCAGGGGAGCTTGTTGCGATTATGATTTATCTTGTACAAATCATCATTCCCTTTACACAAATGGCAACTTTTTTCACAGCCTTACAGAAAGCACTTGGTGCAACAGAACGTATTCAATCGATTATTGCTCAGACAACCGAAAAGTTATCCGGTCTTTCAACTCCTACGGTGGCACAAAATATCATTTTTCAAAATGTAAAGTTTCAATATGCCGAGCAGCCTATTTTAAAAGGGATGAACTTCACGATTCCCTCCGGTAAAACAACGGCATTTGTAAGCAGTAGCGGCGGCGGGAAAACGACGATGTTTTCTTTAATCGAACGCTTTTATGAAGTGACAGCTGGCAAAATTTTATATGGACAGACAAATATTGAACAGTATGATTTATATGAATGGCGGAAATTGTTTGGGTATGTGACGCAGGACGCGCCCCTTATGAATGGATCAATCCGTGAAAATGTTTTGTATGGTCAACACGAAGCAACAGACGAACAAGTAATTGAAGCATTGAAGGCTGCCTATGCCTACGAGTTTGTAATTGGACTTGAACAAGGAATTGAAACAGAAGTTGGTGAAGGCGGCATTAAACTGTCAGGAGGACAAAAGCAGCGGATTGCGATTGCCCGTGCAATTCTACGCAATCCTCAAATATTACTGCTTGATGAAGCGACATCGAATTTGGACAATGAATCCGAACGTGAAGTCCAGCTCGCTTTACAGACATTAATGCAAAACCGAACGACCGTCATTATCGCACATCGCCTTTCTACAATTACAAACGCCGACCAGATTTTACTGTTTGAAGATGGTCACCTGTCAGGCTCAGGTACACACGCGGAGCTCATTAATTCCCATTCATACTACAAACAGCTTTGGTCAAAAATGCAAATGAATTAGAGTGAAAAGTGCTCCGAAGAAAACTTCGCAGCACTTTTATTGCTATATAAAAACACGCCAAAAGTCAATTTACTTTTGACGTGCTGTATTTGAATTTTAAGCTTTCAGTTGAGCGAACTGTATATCTTTACAATGTTTTTTCAGGATATCCAATACTTCATTTAAAAAACTAATCTCATCTTTTTCGACCATCCAGGCATTTTCATCATGCTGAGCAACATACGTACTGCTTACGTATGGGGCATTTTCTGCTGTAATAAGTCGTACATAACCGAATGTCATACCGGCTTCCTTGTAATCAACTCTCAATATGTCATTGTATGAAATAGTCTTCATCCGGGGTTTTGATTTGTTTATAAATAGAAACTTTTCGCCAGCATAGTCAATTGTTATATCCGTTTTATCTAGTATCACCTTATAGCCACCAAATAATTTAAAGCTATATGTTTTCATCATTAACGACTCCATTTCAACTATCATTAGTTTTATTATACGGATTGTGCCGATGAATTTCTAACTTTTACAAAGATTACTGAGCTAAAAGATCCTCAACCGTAATTTTACCATTACTTGTTTTTAGTAGTATCGTATTTTCTTTAGTGCCATGCGAATAATGCGATGTTTTTTCATTATAAATAGATACGGATCCCCAAGCGGTCCAACTATCAATTTCAATATTTTGAAGTTTTCCTTCTGTACTCAATATTATTTGGCCATTATCCGATTCAAAATTTAATGGAGATTGGACAGTTTTCAACTGTGCGACAATTCGGCCATTTCGTGACTGTGCATTGATTTTACCTGACACATTCTTAATCTCAACACGTCCGTTATCTGACTCTAACTGAAGCTCTTGACCCATCATATCCTCTGCGATAATCCGGCCATTATTGGAACTTGCCTTTACATGTTCAATATTGGTTTCTGTAAGCACCACTCGTCCGTTAGCCGAATGAGCATCAAGAACTTTCCCTTGAATATTGTCTGTTAAAATACGGCCGTTATCTGATTTCAGATAAAATTGCTGTGCGATTGTTTCAGATACCTTAATCCGTCCATTGTCATTATGAATCACAAGCTTTTCATACTGCTTTTTAGGCAGATAAACAACTGTATCTATTGTATTGACCGTTCCTATTATTGTAATAAACCAAAAACGTCGGACCTGTTCCTGACGCTTTATAGAGATGAAAAGAGTGTCATCTTTTATTTGCATGGTTGCTTCTGTCATTTGATCCTTATCCTTTGTTTCAATAAGAGCTTCATCAGCGCCAGTTGGAACAATTACAACATTCACACCGTTAGCCTCAATTTCTACATTTTGATACGGGATTGGCTTATCATTTTTCACAATCGCAATATTTTCCATGAAGTCCTCTTCATCATATGAAGCAAGAAGTTCTTCTGCAAGCTCTTCAACACTTCCAAATGATTTTATAATTTCTTCTGTCGTTTTTCCTTCTGCACGGCCATTTTCAAAGTATTCTTCAAAGTCTCTGCGGATATCATCTCTTTCCTGCTGTTGTAATCTTGCTAAATGGTTATCAAGTAAATTTAAAAATTGTTGTTCGTCCATTTTTATTCTCTCCCTTGAATTAAAGTATTTACACCTGAGATAAAACTTTCCCATTCATTACGTAAGCTCTGTAGTTGTTCAATCCCTAGTTCGGTAATTTGATAATATTTACGCGGCGGGCCTTCTGTGGACTCCATTAAATATGTTGTAAAAAGTCCGTCTTTTGTTAATCTGCGTAACAGCGGGTATACCGCTCCTTCTGATATTTCGATTTGTGTAGAAATTGCTTGCACGAGCTCATATCCATACATATCTTTCTTTTCCAATAAGGCGAGGACACATAAATTCAACACGCCTTTTTTAAATTGAGGATTCATTATTCCACCTCACTACTATTTAATATACAATAGTGTAACAAACACTACTATTCATTGCAAGGTAGTGTACAAAAAATAATTGCGCTAAGTTATCTCCTTAGCACAACCATTATTCATTAAAACCTTCTATAAGGTCTGTCGTTCGAAAAGTGGATCGCTGTCCACATTAGAGTCGCAATTAACACTAACTCAAAGGCATTTGTAATCGCGTCACTGCCAATATCAATCGGAAATGCGCTACCGATTGTCATAACAACTGTACCAACGAGCATCCACCACCATTTTCTTTTCCAGGCAAGCATGATTGCGGCGATTAATAAGGCGACAAGGACAATCACAATCATTGGTGGCGGACCGGATGCTGCTTCTGTTGTACTGTAGCTAAGTACACCATACGATTCCTCAGGAGCTAGTTCCAGCCCACTCAGCTCCGCAAAATATTCAATAATCATGGCAACAATCCATAAAGCACCAAATGTAAAAGGAACCCAATTCTTAAAGGCAAAATGAAGGTTTGCCTCTTTCATTACAAACAATGAGAAAAGTATTAAAGTAGGTGTAAATATTGCATGGAGCCAAAAACGGCCATAGCTTAGGGTTTCGAGAAGATTTCCCTCTCCGATGACATGGCCTAACGCTAATATTGCATTATCATAAATCAGGGCGGCAATAACTAAAAACAAAATGGCAGATGCAGTTTTTTTATGTTTTGCCATTCCCCAGACGAAGATGGCAATATAGGCAATCGTGAAAAATCCGAAAATATAAGGATCCATCATACCCCTCCTCTTAGTTTCTATTCTTTCCCCTTTACCCCGAAATTAAGTTATTAAAAATTCTAAGATTAGAAACGGGAAGGAGCGGGAAATATTCTTTAGATAATACAAGGGGGACTATTTATGGAATTACACAATGGTTTATTATTTTGGCCAACGACACTTTTAAAAGAACCACACTCTAACCCACCAATTAAACCTCATTATGATGCAATTATCGTAGGGGCCGGAATGAGTGGAATACTGACGGCGAAAGCACTAATTGATGAAGGCTTAACGGTAGCAGTTTTAGAACGGAACGAGCTCGGCTCCGGCAGTACTTCCGCCAATACAGGACTACTTCAATATTCAAATGATATTCAGCTACATGAACTAAGTGATTTAATCGGAGAGGAGGATGCTGTACGTTTTTACAAACTTTGCTATGAAGCAGTTGACCAGCTCGAAAAAGCTGCGCAACCTTTAAAAGATCAGGCTGATTTTATTCGACGTCCAAGCATCTGCTTTGCCAGTGAAAAAAAAGATGTGTCAAAGCTTGAAAAGGAATGTGAAATATTAGTAAAGCATGGATTCCCTTCTGAATTTTGGAATGAACTTGTCGTAGAAAAGCGCTTGCCTTTTAAAGCGTCTGCTGCTTTGTATACACATAATGATGCGGAGATGAATCCTTTTAAATTCGTTGTTTCACTAACTGAGCAGCTTATCACTAAAGGGCTGCACTTATTTGAAAATACGTATGCCAATATTATTGAGGATGAAGGTAATGAGATCATTTTGCATACAATGAACGGAATCTTTAAAACTTCCCGTATTGTATACACGACCGGTTACGATCGTCTTCCTTATGGAAAAATGAAGGGTGCTGACATTAACCGCTCTTATGCAATAGTGACAGAGCAAAAACCCTGCTTTGAGGGCTGGTATGAAAATGCACTGATTTGGGAAACTGCTTGCCCATATTTATATATGCGAAAAACAGTGGATCACCGTATTATAATTGGGGGATTAGACGAAAAGAGAGCTGATCCTGCCAAGCATGAAACAAAAGTGGAAGCAATGGCAAACGTGCTACTTGATAAACTTCATGAATTATTGCCGGACGAAACCTTTCATGCACCGTATAAATATTGCGCTTCCTTCGGCGAGTCATTAGACCATCTCCCTTTTATCGGTCAGCATCCTGAACAGCCAAATCACTATTACCTGCTTGGATTTGGAGGTAACGGCACGGTTTATAGCATGCTTGGCTCTCAAATTATTGCCGATTTAGTCATGAACCGCCCAAATGACGATGCACGTCTTGTGACTTTGGATCGGAAATATGGAATTAAATAACCAAAAGCCTCTATTAATTGTATTTTTAAATATTGCCTCTTTGTTATAAGCTATAAAGTAGAAGGGGGGCTTCTTCATGGTTTTTAAATCGAAGGTCGATATTTGGATGGCTATTATATTTATTTTTGTGCCAATCTCAATGATATATGGGGTCATTACCGAGCCAAGTGCTGTTTTGCTGCTTGTTACGGCATTCATTATTGTCTTATTATGCATACTGTTTTTTGGTACAAAATACGTCATCGAAAAGGAAGAACTCATCGTTTACGGCGGTATTTATAAAAAGCGAATCCCAATTAAACAAATACGCAGCCTGCGTCCAACGAAAAATCCCCTATCGGCTCCGGCTATGTCAATCGATCGTATTGAAATAACATTTGATCCGCATATTCAGGTCATTCTTGTATCTCCAAAGGAAAGGGAGCTGTTTGTAAAAAAGCTTCTTGAAATCAATCCAAGTATTACAGTCAAATCATAAAAAAGTCCACGCAAATTGAATGATCAATCTGCGTGGATCTTTACACGAGTATCCCCTTTTCACTTAAACGTTGCGAAAAATCATCAATCGTTAATGGACGGCTGTAATAGTAGCCCTGTACAAACTCACAATCAAACTCCCGTAAAAGGTGCAAGTCCTCATGCTCCTCGACGCCTTCCGCCACTACTTTTAAATTAAGGGCACGTGCCAGAGAAATCATCGCGGAAACCATGGCAATATCTGCGCTATTTTTATACATTTCGTGAATGAACGTACGATCTATTTTCAATAAATCTACCGGAAATTTCTTTAAGTAACTTAATGAGGAATAGCCTGTCCCAAAGTCATCAATAGCTAACGTAATATCCATTTCACTTAAATGCTTGATTGTATTGAGTAAATCTGAATTTTGATCTAAAAAACTCATTTCTGTTATCTCGATTTCCAGTGCACTTGGTGAAATTTCATGCTCCTGTAAAATCTGATTTAAACGCTCGATAAAATTATCCGCCTTCAAATGGCTTGGCGAAATATTAACAGCCACACGAAGATTTAAATTATATTGCTTATTCCATTCTGTTACTTGGCGACCGGCTTTCGCGATAACCCACTCACTAATGTCACTGATCAGTCCAAAATCTTCTGCAAACGGGATGAACTGATCCGGTGGTACAAAACCAAGTTCATCGTCAAACCAGCGAATCAGTGCCTCCATACCTTCTATTTTATTTGTTTGTAGATTCACTTTCGGTTGGTAATATAGTTCAAATGCCTGATTTTTAATGGCATCATGTAACTTTGTTTCCAATGTCAGTAGTTGGTTATGTGAAAAGCGCTGCTGTTTTTTATAAATGACAAAACCTTTATTATTGCTTTTTTTTGCCTCATACATCGCAATATCTGCATATTTTAATATGTCCTGTGCTGAGTGACCATGCTCCGGGTAATTTACCGCTCCGATACTGATGGATGCATAAAACGCATAGTTATTTAAATCGAATTGGCGTTTAAATAGCACTTGTATATCTTCTGCAGTACTTTCGAGGAGTGCTGAATCTCTTAATATGCAGATGAATTCATCTCCGCTTAAACGATAAAAAGTCGTAAGCGGACTTTTCAATTTTTTTGTCCGCTCCGCAATTTCTACTAAAAACATATCCCCAACGCGATGGCCCAAGCCGTCATTAATATTTTTAAACCGGTTCACATCAAATAACATAAGTGAAAATGGCTGTTGCTCAATATCTATCAGCGTTTTTAAATCATTAAGCAACATCCGTCGATTTGGCAGTCCTGTCATATCATCATGGTGCGCAATATGTATCATTTCCCCAATTTTCTTTTGTGCAGTAATATCTGTACGAATCGAAATATACTGATAGGGCTTTCCTTTTTCATTCAAAAAAGGCACGATCGTCGTCTGTACCCAATATATTGAACCATCCTTTGCCCGATTGCATACTTCTCCATTCCAAGTCTTACCTGAACCTATCGTACGCCACATTTCCTTGAAAAAAATTTTGGGATGATAGCCTGAATTTAAAAGTCGGTGATCTTTACCAATGAGTTCACAACGTTCATATTTGGAAATTTTACAAAATCGGTCGTTTACCATTGTAATAATACCTCGTTGATCTGTAACAGCCAAAATGGACGACTCGTCTAATGCAACTTTAATATTTTGTAATTCCTCTACGGTTAGTTGCATTGAACTTAGTACATTTGTATCTTCTTTTTTCACCATCTATCCACCAACTTCTATTTAGTGATTCTTTTCTAGTGCATTTTCTAAAAATTTACATTCTTCAAGCCATAATAATAGTTCTTAGTTAATAATTTTAGTAGTTCTTTTAGATAATTTCGACTATTTTTTGTGATTTTTTACTTTTTCTCATCTTTTTTTATGTCTTCGTTTTTTTTCTGAAATTTTCCAGAAAAAATTTATCAAAATTTTCTATTAAATGTTCAATTCCCTCTGCTTTTACTGGAATATTCTGATAAAATGATAGTAATTGCCATTGAAAGGATTGATAGAAATGAAAACATTTATAAAAGTGATTGAAAAGTAATCTTTCCACTCTTTTCAATCCAATGAACATAAAATTATTTGAAAAGAGGAAAACGATGTATACAGATCAGGAATTAACTATCCGACCAATAATTGAGCAAGATATGGAACGTTTATGGGAACTAATTTATAAAGATGAGCAGCCAGAATGGAAAAAATGGGATGCGCCGTATTATCCGCATAGAGCGATTCCTTATGAACAATTTATCCAGACAATGCAGGATTGGATCGGCAACAAAAGCATGTGGGTTATTGAAATATCCGGCGTCGTTCGCGGAATTATCTCCTACTACTGGGAACACGAACCGTCTAAGTGGCTTGAAATAGGCATAGTCCTGCATGAGGGGCATTCGTGGGGAAAAGGTATTGGAACACGGGCATTAAAATTATGGATTGCGCATTTATTTCATACGATGCCATTAGTGCGTGTTGGTTTTACGACATGGTCAGGCAATGAACGCATGATTCGTGTTGGCGAAAAACTAGGGATGCAGCTAGAAGCAAAAATTCGTAAAGTTCGCTATTACGAGGGGCATTATTATGACTCGATTCGCATGGGACTACTTAGAGAAGAATGGGAAGCATTGAATAACGAATAAATTTTCAGGGGTGGAGAAGATGAGCGTAAAAGAGAAACTGCAAGCAAACTATGAGGACATGGTCGAAATCCGAAGACATCTGCATATGTATCCGGAGCTTTCATTTAAAGAAGTCAATACACCAAAACTCGTTGCCGAAAAGCTACTTTCTTATGGGATTGATGTGAAAGAAAATGTTGGAGGAAATGGGGTTGTAGGTTATTTAGAGGGTGCTTTTGATGGACCGACAATAGCGTTCCGCGCAGATTTTGACGCACTTCCGATTCAAGATGAAAAAGAAGTACCTTACAAATCGAAAGTCGATGGAATAAGCCATGCTTGTGGTCATGATATCCATACAGCCGCACTGCTCGGTTTGGCAAAATCACTCGCTGGTAACCGTGACACACTTCATGGCAATGTCGTATTCATCCATCAATTTGCGGAAGAAGTCGTACCAGGTGGTGCAAAGGCAATGGTAGAGGCAGGTTGCCTGGACGGTGTTGACTATGTGTACGGTTCCCATGTTTCATCTTGGAGCGAATTAGGCACTGTGCTGTTTTGTGAAGGTTACGCAATGGCGGCTGCAGACTTTTTTGAACTCACTATTCAAGGTAAAGGCGGACATGGCGCATCTCCACACGAAACAATAGACCCGATCGTTGCAGCGGCACAGTTTGTATTTGGTGTTCAGCCAATCGTCAGCAGAAATACTGACCCGATTGAATCTGCTGTTATTACAGTCGGAAAAATTGAAAGTGGAACAGTTGGTAATGTCATTCCTGATAAAGCTCATTTAACAGGGACTGTTCGTACATTCAATCCGGCGATTCGTGATATGGTAGAGCAAAAGTTAAACAATTTATGCAAAGCGATTGAAATTCAGTACGGTGCTAAGCTTGAATTTAACTATACTCGCGGCTATGATGCCGTATATAATCATCCGACTGAAACAGCTATGCTTCGCGAAGCTGTCTCAATAAATTTACCAGACTTGCAAGTATTGAATGCTCCACCTCGCATGGGGGCAGAAGATTTCACCTACTATTTACAGGAAAAGCCCGGCACGTTTTTCTTCACAGGTGGCGGCAATCCGGAAATTAATGCAGTATACCCGCATCACCACCCAAGATTCGATGTGGATGAACAGTCCATGTTGAATATTGCCGATGTGTTTGTGGAAGCTTTGAAGCTTCATGGGGTTGTAAAATAATTTGACTTGAAATGCCAGGTTCTTTAAGGAGTTATAGAAAATGAAAAAAGAAAAAAATGAGCTTTTTGAATGGATTAAAGTTATCGCCATAACCGCCTTGTTTGTTGTAGCTATTCGCATGTTTATTTTCACTCCGATTGACGTGAAAGGTGCTTCCATGATGCCGACATATGAAGACGGGGACCGAATTATCGTCAATAAAATCGGGAAATCGATTCATAATTTTGATCGATTCGATGTCATAGTGTTCGATGGTTTAGAAAGCGAATATTTTATTAAACGGATTATCGGACTTCCAGGTGATCATATCGAATACAAGGACGATGTACTATATATAAATGGTCAGGAATTCGACGAGCCCTATCTGGATGAATACAAATCTGCCCTTAACGATCCTGGCGACTTGACTCCTGATTTCACGCTGGAAGATTTAGTTGGTGTCTCAGAAATTCCAAATGACTATTATTTTGTTATGGGCGATAACCGCCGTAAAAGTAGTGACAGCCGAGATCCACGCATCGGTCTAGTCTCAAAAGAACATATTCTTGGCTCCACATCTATCCGTTTTTATCCGCTCGACTCATTAGGTTTAGTTAAATAATCCGAGAAACAGGTATGCCGCGATTGCTTTAATTAGCATCGCGGTTTTTTATTTGATTTGTATAAAATAAATTACATAATGACATATATAAATTGCATTATGTTTTATATAATGTATAATAGGTTTAACAATAACAATTTGGAGGGGATAAGATGGGGTTTTGGAACAAAAAAGTGGTGGATGAGCGTGTGTACAATATGCAAAATAAAATTTACCGGGAAATCTATATACTTACAATGATCATTGTTATCGTTTCGATCGGGGTTAAATTTTACCGTTCCGGAGTAAGTATGGAGTCTGTTGCTACAGAGTTGGTCATTTTAATAGGCGCCAGTTTATACTATGGTTTCCGTTCATCACAACTCGGGGTATTTTCGGATGAGGTTGAACTTCATGATGCCAACAGTAAGTTTTCATATAGCACAAAACAGCTGATCATCGGTATAGGCTTGGGTCTGACGATTGCACTTTTCATGGGGATTAACAGTGCTTACCAATATGCCGACAGTTCTTCTCAGGCAATTGAATATTTCTTTTTAGTATTTATTGTTTCGCTCATAATTTACGTTCCATTTTATTTACTGCTTTTATTTGCTGCCTATAAAAGCGCCTTGAATAAAAGCCAAAAAGTGAACAGCAAAATGCTTGAAGATGATGATGATGCGGGGCGAAACCGATGAAAAATATTCGCTTAAAAATGGCTCGAATTGAACATGATCTATCGCAGGACGAACTTGCAAAGAAAGTTGGGGTTACACGTCAAACAATCGGACTCATCGAGCTTGGCAAGTATAATCCGACATTAAGTGTCTGTATCGCAATATGCAGATCATTAAACAAGACATTGGATGAACTATTCTGGGATGAACAATCCGAATAACGGCAACGACAAAAAAGGGGTGCAAAAGTTAATTCACTTTTACACTCCCTTCTCCTATAATTCAAGCTTGTACAGCTGATCATCCTTTTCTCCTCGTGTACCGCGCCCATCCGTATTATTCGTTATCCAGTACAATGCATTCTCTTCAATCCATACATCGCGGATTCTCCCCATATTATTGACGATTTCCTTTACCTCTTTTGACTCAAAATCAAATTCATGCACTGCTGTTCCCCGTAGTGCCGCAACATACAGCTTGTTATCGTAGAATGCCATACCTGAAGGGGCCCATGTATTTTCACTACCTGATGTAAATAAAGGTGATATGAATCCTTCCTGCTTTTCTTCCCCTTCTATTAAAGGCCAGCCATAATTTTGCCCTGGTTCAATTTTATTAATTTCATCATTTGCACTTTGCCCATGCTCACTTGCATACATTGTCCCGTCCGGTGACCAAGTAATACCTTGCGGGTTTCGGTGTCCGTAACTATACACATATGAATTTGAAAAAGGATTGTCGTCCGGAATGCTCCCGTCCAAATTCATGCGCAATATTTTTCCGCCGAGTGTAGACAAATCCTGTGCAGTTTGCGGATTCGATGCATCACCTGCTGTCGCATAAAGCTTTTGATCTGATCCGATTTTTACACGTCCACCGTGATGATATGTACCACTAGGGATTTCATCGAGAATTACGCGTTTCTCCAGCCAGCTATTATTTTCAAGTAAAAGCAATACAATCCGGTTAAACTGGTCGCTCCCATTTTCGTACGTATAATAAGCGTATGCCTCATTTGACAGTTCAAAATCCGGTGCTAATACAAAGCCAAGCAGCCCCGCCTCTGAAGCAGTGGAAAGAGTTTTTTCAAGTTTTACTTCCTGCCTTGTCACTTCTCCTTCCACAACTTTTACAATATGCCCTGTTCGCTCTGATATGTATATAGTGTCCCCTAGTTTGTTAATTGCCCACGGTGCATCTAAATTAGCCGCGATCGATTCGTATTGCCCCATCGTTTGCGAACTTTTACTTCCAATGGATACAGGGTGGTTTTCATTTGTAGAACATCCTGTTAAACATAGCAGGGAAATACCCAATCCAAAGAATAACTGCTTCATAGAAAAACCTCCCTTTTGCGAACCATATCGTTTAAAGTTTCCCCCATTTAAAAATCTATAAAAAACGGGTGTTTCGTTGCATCCAAACAATATTCTATTCTCTGTCGAAAGTTTCCGGCTGTCACCATTTCAAGAGCCTCTTCAATCGGAAAATACCCAACTTCCAAACTTTCCGGAGAAGTTCCCCCCGATTGGTTTCGCTAAGAATAGCGTATTGCAAATACATTTCTCTACATTTTGAAAAATACCGCAGAATTTGAGTATCTCCACATCTATTCCCGATTCTTCTTTTGTTTCCCTAATCGCTGCAGCCGTCAAAGATTCGCCTTCTTCTACTTGACCGCCCGGCATTTCCCATCCTCGTTTAGGTCCTTTAATAAGCAGTATCTCATTTTTACTGTTCAGTACAATCGTTGCTGCAGACACAATATGTTTCGGGGTTGTATTTATTTGCTGAATTTGTTCCAATCTCATCAGTCCTTTTAAAAGTATCTATACCGCTTAATTTGAAAGATTCTATAGAAGAAATTTAAAACCCTGCCATTAAGGAAATCTTTCTTTAATCCTGCATTTCCTAGTTAACAAACAACGATACAAACGCAACACCAAATATAATTACTGATACAACAAAAAAAAGAATTCCTGACTGTTTATTTTGAGTCCGTCTGTATTCTCTAAATCCTATTATCCCAAACATCGCACTCATAAAGATAAACATAAGCGGCTGCAGGTGGAAGCGATCTGTAACCAAACTATAAATACAAATCAATGCAGCCAAAAATGCTAAAGTTAGTTGAAAGACAACAAGTATATCAACTTTCATTTGCTTCATTTATAACCCCCACCTCAATAAATGATATGAATTAAATAAGTTATTCCTTAAAGTATTCCTCCGCTAAAATAGCTAAGTAGTCCATATCTTCATACAAATCGTCTTTTAAAAATTCCTGCCTGTGCCGTCCTTCCCAAACCATGCCGGACTTCTCCATTACTTTTCTTGAAGCGATATTTCTAACCATGCAGCGGCTGTAAATTCTATTTAACTGATGTTCCTGGAATCCGTAATCAATTATTTTTTTGCAAGCTTCTGTTGCGTAGCCTTTCCCCCACTCCGAGACATCGATAAAATAGCCCACCTCTGCATTTCGGTGGTTTTTTGAAACCGTAACGAGCCCGCAATTACCGATATAGCGGCTGTTTTCTTTTAAAAACACACCAAACTCATAAGCTGTCCCTTGCTCAAAGCTTTTTTGCAAATAGGAAATCCACCGATCGACAACTTCGCGTGGATACGGATGCGGAATCATGACCATTGTATCCGCAATCTCCCTATGCTTTACTACTTCAAAAATAGCATCTGCAAATTCAACTTCATATGGCTTTAATATGAGTCTATCCGTTTCTAAAATCATTTCTTCATCCCCCTAAGTTATTTAATGAAATATTCCATGTAAATATCATTTTCCTTGAAACCGATATTTTTGTATAACGGTTTTCCCATCGGTGAAGAAATTAAAAATATGTGATGTACATTTCTTCCTTTTGCTTCTGCCAATAGTCGCTCAACCAGGTGTTTGGCAAGCCCCCGACCTCTGCTTTCCGGCGTTGTGTACATATTTAAAATATACCCGCGAATGCCTGTAGGATTGAGTTAACTAGGAGGAAAAGAAATAAACTGAATGCCCCCTGTAGCGATTGCACTTTTCTCTTCCTCAATGATCCATTGAACAAATTGGGCAGCGTTCAATCGCTTCTCAAAAAAATCCCTCAACTGTTCATCAATATTGGAAGATACCGTTTGCCCTTCCTCCACTAATAATCGCTTACGTAAATCTATTAATAATTCCATATCATCTGTAGTAGCCATTCGATATTCCATTCAAATCCACCTTCCTAATTTTATTGAGAGCTCTTTTATTTCCTATCTATAATGACGAGCTTTTTCGTCTTCAACTTTTCTGAAACAGCATAAATAAGTGTAATTATAAACGCTGTAATACATGGATAACCTACCATCACAACAATGTTTGTATGTTCGGCTAAACTGAATTCCCCCCACTCAAGCCATAGACGCCAGCCCATTCCGAGAGCACTGAATATTAACGAAATGAAAAAAACCAGTACCGTTTTGTGGACATAGACCCCCACAAAGACATTTGCAACAACAATATAGATAAGAAAAACTATAAATGAAGAGCCTAAATCAAATCCCTTTAAATTTGGAATAACATAAGTAAAGGATATACCCGTAAAAAACAGAATCGTAATGACATTAAAAACAAGAAAATATTTTCTATTCTTTTCTATTTTTTTATAATTATCTGTACCGAACATTCCATTCACCTCTTTTACTTATTGTAACAATTAATGGATTATATAGGAGCAGTAAATCATTATTCGCATTCGGAAACTTTCCGAATTTTCCAACGTCTGTTTTCCATATATCCGAATGGAGGGGGATTAACATCCAGAAACTAAACTTAATATTTTTAAGAACGTTTATTATTTTAACTGGTGTACTTGTATTATCACTATGTCTATTTATTTTACCAAGTGTGGCTCAGGAAACTGCGCATTTAAATCCGGAAGTCGCCTACCTGCAATATCCGATTTTGTTGGGTATGTATGCGACCGCAATTCCATTTTTCTATGCGCTTTATGAAACATTGAAGATGATTACTATTATTGAGCGGGAATCTGTTTTTTCCAGTCGTCTTGAACAAGGATTAAACTATATTAAATATTGCGCCTATATCATTCTCGTCTTGTACATTTCGGGCTTCTTCCTGCTCGATTATACAAATGCACTGCCTCCATTAGTTGCAGTGATCGGTATAGTTATTATTTTAATTACGGTTCTCGTTGCTGCAGGAGCCGCATTTTTAAAACATGCACTTATAAAAATCCGATTGAATGTGAATTAAAAACAACCACTCCGATCATCTTTCGGAGTGGTTGTTCGATTTCTATTATTTTATTTCGCTAATATCCAATAGCTTTTCTGCCGTGCCATTCACACTTCCATATGCATCATTCAGTTCATGCATACTTGTAGCAAACTGTTCTGTAAATGCTGCGATTTGGCTTGTCGTTCCATTAACTTCTTCAATAGAAGTGCTAATTTTATTAAGCTGCGCAGCAATTTTTTCTGCGCTTTCTTTGCTGTTCTGCGCCATTTTTTGAATTTCCTTTGCTACAACCGCAAAGCCTCTTCCATGCTCGCCAGAACGAGCAGCTTCAATCGATGCATTTAATCCTAAAATCTGTGATTTTGATGCAATTCCTTTTACAAGGTCCACCATTTGGTTAATTTCACCGATATCGGCTGTCATCATTTCTGTTGATGCAACAAGTCCATCCAAACGACTCGATACGTCCATGCTCGCCGAAGTTAACTCTTCATTCGTTGCAGTCATTTCCTCTACCGCACTCGATAACTCTGTCGCTAATTGACGCATGGAATCCATTTTTTCATTTGAAATAATGGCACTTACTACTCCGATTAGATCTTTCCCGTCAAAAATTGGCTGAGCTGATGAAATATAAGCAAAACCAAATCTTTCCGGACCTTTTTCCTCTCTTAAATAGCGCTTTGTCGTCAATGCACGCTCTGTAACAGTGCCGCGGAAATCCGTCATTCTCAACCCTACGTTAATTTTTAAATCTATGTACTTTCCTGGTAAGTATCCGACAACCTCTTCATTGCTCGCTACAATGATACACGCATCTTCCGGAAAAGTTGCCTGATATAACTCCATTGTATCTACTACTGCTTGTAATTTTGTATGCATGCCCATCACCCCTTTAAATGTATTATATAATAGATAATAATATCTTAATATCGCAATCTTCCGAAATGTACTTGAATAATCTCTGCTAAATGCTCCTATAAAAAAATCCCCTTCTCTATAAAAGAAGGGGGAATTATTATTGTTCTTCCATCGCGGCAGCTGCAGTCAGCATATTATCATAGTCTTCTTCATCATAGACCAGATTATAGATTTTCCACAGGCCGTCTTCTGTTTTCTTTAAGTAAGCCGTTCCGGATAAGTCTAATGTCATTTCCAGATTAAAGTTGATTTCCGGGTCAGTCATCTTAATATGAACTTTCAAATCATCAATTTTTACTGCGGCAAAACGTTTATTCAGTGAAATTACCTTACTTGAATACTCGCCGATTTTTTGTGATGAACTCGAACCAGTTGAAAAATCTGCATCCTCCAATAGCAATTGGCTATCAAGTGAATAAGCTAAATAGTAGCCTGTTGTTGTTTCACGATAGAGCGCATCCATATCCTCTACGTTTTCCGTATCTGAAGAAAACTCAAATTCTTTGTCAATATAGCGATTCACTGTTGCAATGATTGAAGCTTCATCCTCTGCTTCACCACTCTCTAAATGCAACGCACGGTCAATCATCAGTACTGCATGGGAACGTTTTGCATAATCATTCGGTTTAAATGTTTCTCCGTAGCCATTTACAATACCGGCACCTGCTGTTTTCACAATCGCCTCATAAGAATAGCTATTCGGATTTACATCGATAAACATTTTTCCTGTTTTCGTAAAATCAACTGTCCCATTAAATGCACGATAAATCATCGCTGCCATTTGAGCACGTGTAATTTTATCGTTCGGTTTAAATGTACCGTCTTCTTTCCCGGTAATAATGCCTTTACTGCTGGCAATTTGAACAAAATTATAATACCATGCAGAAGATTTTACATCAGAGAACTCTTTTTTAATATCGCCGTTTGTCAAGTTCATTGCGTTCACTAAAATCTTTGTAAACTGTGCACGCGTAATACTATTTTCGGGCTTTAAAAGAATTGAAGTATATTCGTATACTTCACCATCTTCTTCATAAACTGTTGGTTCTTCATATCCGTCGATAATATTTGCATATAAGAAACGTTCCAACTGCTCATATGCGCCATGTTCATAACTTACATCATCCATGTAATACTGATCGATCGTTTTTTCTGCTGCCGACGCTGGCGTTACAGTAATAAAACAAACTGTAAAAATTAATAAAAATACTAATTGAAATACCTTCAATCTAGTTAACCCCACTTCTCCAAAATCTATAATACCTTAACATATTACTTAATCAGAATATATATGAATACAAGTATTTTTTGGTAATGTTTTTTAGAAATAAATTAATTTCCTAAATAGTAGTAAAATATGAATGCAACAGCAAAGTTAGGAACTGCCATTGTAAGGGAATACCATGCAATCTTATTTCTTTGAACCCAGCTTTCTTTCGTCTCCATTGCCATGTTTGCCCGCATCCGGTCACCATTTACGAACGCTCCGGAAAAGATGCATGCCACAATTAAAAAGATAAAACCAATTCCGCTCGTAATATTGGAAATCATATGAACATCCCAAATAATAATAGCAAATAAAATACCGATTAAAGATAAACCTGTACCAATTAGAAAATATTTCATATTCATTCCTCCCTTACCTATATACATTATTAGTTTGGAAAAGGTTTCATAATAGACAAGTATATTAAAACTACTTTGTTAGGCATCCTCTGGAACTAAATAATAATGTACGATACTTAAATAAAAATCCCTTCGCAGAATTTTTCATTGCCTGTTCATCGATATTAAATTTTGGATGATGTTGAAATTGAGTATTGGAGTCTTCTGTAGCTGAACCAGTATAAAAATATATTCCCGGAACTTGTTGCAAATAATAGGAAAAATCTTCACTTGCCATAATAGGAGGTATTTCAATTACGCTTAAATGATCGATATTATTCAACAAGTCTCTATATACATTTGTTACATGAGGTGTTCGTATAAGTATTTGTCCATGAAAAAAGAGCTTCGGCAATAATCCGAAACTCTTTTTATCTTTATTCTTCATAATAGCCGGCAACAACATGTCCCACTGCTTTTGCTGCTACTAAAAGAGCATCCTCATCAATATCAAATTTCGGGTGATGATTGTAGAAAGGTTTTTCTACTCCTTTAGGTGTACAGCCAATATAGAAGAAACAAGACGGGAATTTTTCCGCATAATAAGCAAAGTCTTCAGATGGCGACATTGGCGGTACTTCCTTTACCTCTTTAATGTCCGGATCATTCGCAGCTATTAAATAACCTGCTACTTTCGCTGTAAGTTCCGGATCGTTATATAATGGTGGGTAGTCGTTTTCATACGTCAACTCACAAGTAACATCGAATTGTTCTTCCAGACCTCTTACTAACCTTTTTACTTCCACTTCAATCTTTTCTTTCGTTTCTATCGTCATATAGCGAATATCGCCTTCAAGTTCGACACTATCTTTAATCACATTAAATGTCCCTTTACCATCGAAAGAGCCGATAGTAATAACACCGATATCAAACGGACTTAAGCGACGGCTTATAATTGTTTGCACAGCAGTGACAAAGTGTGCGCCGGCAACAATTGCATCATTTGCCAAGTGCGGTGAGGAGCCATGTCCGCCCCGTCCTTGAATTTTCAGTTTCAAGTATGCACGGCCATTGAAGGCAAAACCTGAATTATAACCGACAAACCCTACAGGTCCCATAGGTAGCAAGTGAATTCCAAAAACATTATCTAAATCATCGAGAAGCCCTGATTCTACAATACTTTTCGCACCGCCTGGCGGAACTTCTTCTGCATGTTGGTGAATAATTTTAATTGTACCTGCAATCTCATCTTTCAACTCGATTAAACAGTCCGCCAATACAAGTAAATAGGCAGTATGTCCGTCATGGCCACATGCGTGCATGACCCCTTCATTTACGGATTTGAACGGAACATCAGCTTCTTCGGTGATCGGCAATGCATCGAAGTCTGCGCGAAGCCCAATATTTTTGCCAGGCTTTCCACCTTTAATCGTAACGATAATACCGTAGCCGTTCCCTACGTTTGAATGAACCTCAACATCTTTTCCTTTATAAAAATCGAGAATGTACTGTGCGGTTTTTTCCTCTTGGAACGATATTTCAGGATGCTGGTGTAAATGTCTCCGAATTTGAATTATTTCATTTTTACGAACTTCGAGCATCTCCATTAGTTTTTGTCTCATGATTACCACTCCTAAGCGTCTATTTTAAAGGAAATAATGCAAGCGCCTTGTACTCGACGCTTACATTATTAAAACTACTCGACTGATTTGCCTGCATTTTTTGGGACTAAGAATATTACTGACAAGATGGAAAGAACACCGAATATAACATTAATGATAATCCCTGTTGTTGCGCCAAATTCCAGATTGCCGTTTGCAGCTGCCGCGCCGTATGCCGTCATTGAAATGGCAACACCGAACGCACTCCCTAAAGAACTCGCCATTTTATATACACCTGCAGCTTCTCCTACTTTATCAGAAGGTGCATTGGATACCGATGTATCTGTCGAAGGTGTTGCATAAATCCCTAAACCAAGACCGAATAAGGCAAATCCTACGAACACTGCAATTGTATACGCTAAATCCGGTAGGAAGGTTAATCCCATTAACGCGACACCAACTGTAGTAATTACTCCACCCCAAATCATTGGTTTTTTCGCACCGACACGTTGAAGTATCTTTTCGCCTACACGAATCATCGCCAGTACTGTTACTAAATAGCCGAGTGAAAGTAAACCGGATTGGAAAGCATTAAATCCGCGACCAACTTGTACGTAAGTATTCGCCACTACTAATGTTCCCGCAATTGCATTAAGTAAAAAGTTCGATATTGTTGCACCTGTATAGGCTTTATTTTTAAATACTGCAAAGTCGATTAGTACAACTTCTTTTTTCATCTCTACCCGAATGAATATAATTAAACCAATTACTGCTACTGCCAATAAAAGCAACGAAATACCGCTTGTCCACCCAAAGTCTGCACCATATGTGATAAAGATATTTAATGCAACCATTGTAACAATAAAGATTCCTAAACCAACATAGTCAAATCGGAATTTCCCTGATGATTCCTGCTTACTTTCAGGTGTATCTTTCAGCAAAAACAAGCCAACTAAAGCAAAAACAATCGAGAAGATGAAAATCCATCTCCATCCTAGTGAAGTCGCAATTGCACCGCCTGCAAATGATGCAACACCAGAACCTCCCCAAGAACCAATTGACCAGTAGCTCAGTGCTCTTTGACGGTCCGGACCATCAAAATATGCTTTAATTAAAGCTATTGTGGATGGCATAATGAATGCCGCCGAAAGACCAATAATGATTCGGCCGATAATTAATAAAACTGCACCTTGTGCCAATACTAAACAGAGCGAACCAAGAATGCTTAACCAGTAACCTATAACCGCAATTTTTTTACGTCCAATTTTGTCAGCAAGACCACCTGCTGCTACGATGAACATCCCTGAGAATAAAGCCGATAAACTAATGGCAATATTAATCGTACCAAGCGAAATACCTAAATCTTCTTGAACAGCTGGTACAACGTTTACCATTGCTTGAGCAAATAACCAGAATGTAATAACACCGAATACAATTCCGATGATCATTTTATTCGTACCTTTGTAGGTGTTCATGATAAATCCTCCTATATTTTTTAAACATAACTATAATGTTTTCAAATCTCTTTAATTCATACTTCCACCAGTAAAAGAATTGCTCAAAACAAAAAAACAATCGCTGCGATAAATACACAACAATTGTTAAATTTTTAATATCTTATTTACCATCAGATAATCCCATTCTCATACTCCATGTTTAGATTAACTGTCTATTATGTTGAATTGTTTCAATAAATTTTTCGATAGTTGTCGTTAAGTACGCATCTGCCCTGCGTATAAAGACTGTTTTAACTTTGCTGTATTCACTTGGCAATTGATGACAAGCGATCTCTCCGCTTTTTTCTAGGTGAGCTACTGCCGACCTTGGGACAAATGATACGCCGAGCCCCATCGCGACACTGCGTATAATAGTTTCCAATGTTCCGAACTCCATCACTTTTTCAGGCATTGCACCTTCTTGCTCATACCATTTTTCCAGACGTGCACGGTAACCGCAGCCTTTTTTAAAACATAGGAAGGGTTCATCTTTCAATCCCTCCAATGTGTTCTTACGAGATTCGGTAATCAGGACAAGTTCCTCATTAAATACATCGTACGCTTCAAGATCAGGATGAACATTTGAAGCCGTAATAAATGCCCCATCCAATTTATAATTTAATACTTTTTCTTCTAACTTTTCCGTAACTCCTGTTATTAGTGACAAATCTACATTTTCATAGCTTTTAATATAGGAAGACAAAATGTTCGGTAAATGATAAACCGTTTCCACTGTACCGATTTCCAGTTTGCCGATTGGTTCCTCTTTATTAAGGACAGCGCGTTTCATTTCATCCGTCAGCAATAATATTTTCTCACTATAGGCTAATAATTTTTTTCCTTCGGGTGTTAAAATCATTCCACGACGATGTCTATTAAACAATGGTGTATTTAACTCTGCCTCAAGCTTTTGAATTCTCGATGTAATATTCGATTGTACGTAATTCAAATCTTTTGCAACTTCCGTAACAGTGCCTTTCTCCGCAACGAGCTGGAATATTTCCAAGTCTTTAAACTCCATTTTTTTTCACCATCTTTCTATATAACCTTCTATTATGGTATCAAAAAATGTGATATTAACAATGTTTTTTATTCATTTTACGAGATACCATTTCAATTGTAAGATGATGTAGACATTAATTGAATGAGAGAGGTAAATACGATTGAAAAATAGTGTTTTAATAGGTTCTATTCTTTGTTTTATAGCTGCAGTATCATGGGGGGCAATGTTTCCGGTAGCACATGATGCGTTTAAACATATAGATCCATTTTACTTTACAATTTTCAGATACGGCGCTGTGACGATCATTTTGATTGTGCTGCTATTATGGAAAGAAGGAAAGAGCGCTTTCCGTTTAGAAGGGAAAGGCCTTCAGCTTTGGTTTTTCGGTACTATGGCCTTTACAATATATAATTTGCTTATTTTCTGGGGCGAGGATTTGCTTGGGCAGTCCGGTGTTATGACGGCCTCTATTATGGAATCACTGATGCCGATGATTTCAATTGTAATCTCGTGGATGATTTTTAAGCACCGTCCATCCCTTTTTACTTTACTCTGTGTAATGCTATCATTTGTCGGGGCTGTATTAGTAATTACAAAAGGCGATCTTCAGGCATTTTTAGGCACGACTGGTCAGTTTATCCCGTCACTGTTAATTTTTATTGCTGTCGTTGGCTGGGTTATTTATACAATGGGTGCCAATGAATTTAGTCATTGGTCTGCTTTGCGCTATTCTACCTTGAGCTGTTTACTTGGAACGGTAACCGCAATACTCGTTACTTTAGCTGCAACAATGTTCGGTGCTGTACCGATGCCGGCTGTAAATGATGTAGTCGCAGTAGGTCCCCACTTGCTGTTTATGATTATTTTCCCGGGTGTTATTGCTTTATTGGGCTGGAACGTTGGCGTTAGCTACTTATCCCCTTTAAATGCATTACTGTTCATCAATTTCGTTCCTGTTACAACACTGTTCATATCCATTGTTCAGGGGAATGCGGTAACGGTATTTGATATTGTTGGAACAGTGTTGATTATTATTGCACTTTTATCTAACAATATGTATTTAAGAATGCGTGACAAGAAAAGGACCAATCATTCAGTGCGTTCTACGTGGAGTGAAGGGGTTTCTTAAATACAACCATTTATAAGCCTAATACCAATAAGCGTATCTATCATATAAGATAGATGCGCTTATTTAAATTTCACTACTTTATAGTTCATTGTGTTATTTTCCTTATAATGTTATCTTTTTATGAAATCCCAAATAATACAACTGTAAAATATTTAGCTTCCTATAGAGATGTACGATATTTAAATGCTGTGACTATGGCAATGATAATTTATAAAGATGGAGACATTTTGTTCGAAGATATTAACGTGAAAATTTCTGTTTCAAAAGATGAGAACGGAAAGTGGCAGTTGGTCGTTGAGAAGATTAATTAACAGGAGTTAAGTTATATCGGGTAGATGGCTAATCTTATTAATTAGCCTTTTTTGATAAGTCGAAGCCCTAGGTTTTTCTGTCCGGCCTCTCTCTCGGTGTAATATTGATAATATAGTAACTAATAATTAAAATCAGAATTACCCCTGCAAAAATGAGTGTATCTATTGCGGAGTCATGTTCGACAATAATGAGTCGGAGCATTGCCGTAATTCCGATATACATAAAATAACGAAGCGGGAAATGGTAATCCTCTTTAAAGTACTTCACAATCATCGTGATAAACTCGAAATACAGGAAGAATACTAAAATTTTTGCCAGAAAGTATTTGTATTCATGCTTTTCCCCGTTAAATATGAACTTTAAAAGCTCGACCATTTCGATGATGAGCATGACGCAAAGAGCCAATGCCAGTACGGTTAAACCTATGTTCAAAATCACTTGCAGTACTTTCGGAATGATTACTTTATAAGGCTTAGGATTGGATAAAAACTTCATTTACACACACCTCCAGACGTTATATTCTCAGATTATTCCATCGTTGGAAGTGTGTCAATTTTGTAAGCGATTACTATTTTTAAAAATTTTTCTGCTTAAGTTTTGATACAAAAAAAGCAATTTAAACTTCTAAATTGCTTAAGTTCCTTTTCAAATATTGAATAAACGGATGTTCCATCTTGTCCACTTTTCTTGTACAACTGAATAGGCTCTGGCTGATTTCCACCTGATCTACAAAGACGCGTGCAATGCTGCCTTGCGATAATTTTTCCTTTACACTGCATGCTGGTGCAATAGCCATTCCATACCCCGCTTCAACAACTTTAATCGATTCCAGTACACCTTCTATTTGTAAGCCAAACCTCGGTAACTCGCAATTATGCGTATAAAAAATAGCCTCCATCAAGTCCAGCGTTGAACTGCCCCGCTCCCTATATATAAAATCATGTTCACTTAGTTCAAAAATTGATACTACTTTGTTTGCTAAAGGATGCGTTGGATGGACAACAAACCAAAACGGGATGTCCATTATTTTTTCAAAGTTTAAATCTTCATGACCTATATTGCTTTGCACAACGAAACCAAAATCGACTTTATAATCGAGAACAAGACGCTCAACAGATTGTACATTTCCTAATGATACATACATATCTATATTCGGATTTTCGGATTTATAGCCTGCAATGATTGGCGGTAAAATATAATTCGTTGAAATATAGGACGAAGCAATTTTTATGTTCTCTTTCTTTTCCAAGAAGTTCTTAAACTTTTCATCAATCTGTTCTTCCAGATGAAATAATCGTAACCCTTGTTCATAAAGAAATTCACCTTCATATGTGAGCTGAATTCCTCTACCTTTTCCTTCTATAAGTTTAACTCCGATTTCTCTTTCAAGTTTGCGTATTTGCACAGTAACAGCAGGCTGACTGATATGAAGAAACTTCGCTGCTTCAGTTATACTGCCCAGCTTTGCAACATTTGTGAAAATTCGTAGCGTATGTAAATTCAATTTCCCACCCACTCATAACTAATATTTATGAATATACAAAATATATATATTTGTTTTATGAGTAGTATAGCAGTATTTTGTGAAGAGGGGGGATTTGTTTGGAGAACTTATTTATAGAGTGGCTATCAGTAGATGGGCTCATTTTATTCGCAATCGGCCTACTTGCTTCCATTGTAGGGGTCATGTTTGGAGCTGCAGGATTCGTATTGCTTCCTTCCTTATTATTAGTCGGCATTCCAATTCATGCGACTGTCGCAATTAATAAATTTGCAACAGGCATATCATCATTTTCGACCGTCATTGTTTTGACTAGGAAAAAAAGAGTATCATTGAAAAAAATGGTTCCTTTTATGCTCATTGCTGCAATTGGCGGTATAAGCGGGGCGTTTTTAGCAACAAGATTAGCTGAACATACGATGAATATTGTTGCGTGTACTGTGTTGATTGTGATGTTCTTTTTTGTTATTAAAAGTAAGAAGAAGGAAGTTGTAAATGAACAGCCGGACATTGAAAAGAAATCTAATTTAATCGCGCCTTTTTTTATTAGTATTTATGATGGCGGGCTAGGAACAGGGTCTGCACTGCTAAACATTACATATTTTCTGAAAAAACAAGTCGGCTATGTAATGGCCGCAGAAATGACTCGTTTCTTAATGTTTGCAAGCTGTACGACTGCTTTTTTATTTTACTTATTTTATGGCATTGTTAATTGGGGAGTGGCCGTTCCGGTAGCTGTAGGATCGATCGTCGGCTCACATATCGGTCTGAAAATCATTCCTTATTTAAAAGGGAAATGGGTAGAGATTCTGCTACCAATTATATTTTCCCTTTTAATTGTCCAAGTTATATCGGATTTACTATTTTAATATTGTTGCTGGGACAAACTTAAGTTGCATCTGTCCCAGCCATATTTATTTACTGGCCTTTTTCTTATGGAAACAACACGCCATTGATAAATAACATAATCATTAAAAGTATCGATAGATTAAATGTTAATTTGGAAATTTCCGTATTTAAAATATGGGCTGTCACGTTATTCAATAAAATAACCGCACATATTAGAAATGATAAATTAGCAATAGACTGATTGCTCAAGTTCTATGCACCTCTAATCTCTTTTCGTTCCGATCGGTAAATAATACGATAAATTATTTGTAATCATCCCGCCAACACGCAACCCCATTGCTGCCGGTTTTCCGCTTATTAAAAAACTGCCGACCAATAATTCCCCTGTTTGTACTCCTTTTTCGCTTTGGAATGTTGTTTTCGGTTGCTCGATAAATTGCTGGTAGACTTTTGGATAGTGATTATACGATTTTTGGACATCCTCTTTTATAAGCTGTCCGTCTTCAGAATAAATTTCCACCGTATCTCCCTCACGGCCAAATACCGGTTTCTTCACATAGCGCAGCCCTTTTTCGATGAATGGGGTGTCTTCCAAATACGTCGGTAAAAAGTATTCTTCAATCCATTCATGCTCTTCGGAAGTGAAAAATGCATTTTTTTCTTCATGCAAGCCCCAGATAATGGCCTGTACTGCTTTGTTTTGCAGTAAAAATGCAGAAGGCGGGTTGAGTATCGTCAGCAAATTCAGCTCTACCAGTTCTATTAACCACAATCCTATTCTATTCTGCGCATCATCTTCGTCCTGAATTAAATTTTCAATCGGAAATGTCGGACGATACAGTAAGTCGATTCGCTTTCCGTCTTCATCAAACAATCCCACACCTTTTTGTATGTGTAACTGATGTAAAGGCGTAAACTTCGCTCCGGGAACAAATTGCATTATGTAAAGCGTAGTAAGATAATCTTCTATATTATCATCATGTGCGGTAAAAACAATATGTGCATCAGGAGAAAATATACTTTGGGCAACACTTTTTCGTACATTGCTTCTTAACAGCTCTTCCATTTCGGCATTCGGATTTTTCATGCCGAATTCTTTGCAAACTTGTTCGTTTATAACAAACAATTCCTTAATGAAGGTAGGTGTATCAGAATTCATTTCAATACATTTATAACCGTCATTATGTGCAATAAAATCAAAACGAGCAATTATACTTTCGGCTTCCAGTGTTTTCAGGCGTAGTAAAGGAAGTGTTTCTTCCGGATACCCCATTTCAAGCAGTGCTTCATCCGGAATATTGCGTAATAAATGGGCTGTCTTAAAATAGATTTTTCCGGCACATTCCGTAGCTATACGGACTTTTTCGACCTCTCCATCTGTTACTTCATAAAGATCAAAGAGGGCGTACTCCTCGTCATATAAATCTGCCCAAAATTGGTCGATCTTCGCATAAAAATGGCTGCGCTCGCTGTTCGTCATGTATTGCTCAGCTCACTTTCATCTCGGTTACGTAAATTACATAAACACCACGATCTTCGTCAATCTCTGTAGATGTAACGAGCATTTGCCCAATGGACGGTATATCCACCACATCTTTCAATAAGTAGCGGATCACTTCAAAATGAGTAGCACAGGGAATACGCGATAACAGACGATAATTTTCACGTTCGTTTGGGCTTCTAAACTCTATATGTATGCCCCTCTCCCGAAAGCTTTTCTCATCCTCACCGGATAAATTGCGACCCATCTCCTTTAAAACCAGAACTTCCGTATCTTCTTCCATTTCATTCGATACGAGCTCATACTGTGTACCGCGCATAATAAAATAGGTGCAAAGTTGTCTTGCATAAAACTCATCGAGTCCTACATTTGTTTCCGTGTACTCATAAAACGGCTCATAATGGTCGTTTCCCTTATCTACATAGTAAATTAAACGCTTCACAGTTCCCCCTCCTTAAATTAATAAGATATACATTTTGCTACAATCCAACCAACCGCAATTGATAACGACAATAAAATTGTTCCGACTGCACGATTATCTTCTTCAATCGCCTTTTGAATACTGAATCGGATTGTTATAACTTCTGCCAGGAAAAATACGATTACTTGTGCTACAATTCCAATCGATCCCCATATCGCCATATCCACTAAAGAAATCGAATACTCGGCAGCTGCACCTAATACAATTGCAAGTCCGACTACTTTACCACCTAATAACATTGCGGCCGATACATTCCTTTGTGCAATTAATTGAAATTCTTTAATCTTTGGTGTACTGAGCGCAAACAGTACCATTCCGATAATTAACAAACCTAAAGACACACCAAGATATGATAAAAAATTTAAATACCCGTTCATGTTATTTTTGTCTCCCCTATCCTCCGAAACTTTTCGTGCCACTGCCAAAACCTGAACTAGATTTTGCGGCCTTAAAGCTATCGCTGTTTTTATAATTTATGTAGCTGCTGTCACTGCTTAGTGCCGATTTATTATTGAAATATCTTCCCCCATAATAATAAGCGCCGTAATGTCCCGAACGGCTTTCGTCGCATCGCCACACACCTTCTTCTTCCGACCAGTCCCAATCTCTGCAGCTTTGGTCTGTAGGCTTTGGCGGTAAACTGCTATTTGAAGTACCGCAGCCGGCCAAACTTAATGTAAGCGCTGTTGCTGAAACGCCGGCCATTAATTTCTTCGTCTTCTCCATCTGTCTTAGCCTCCATTTCCTTTCTTCTTAATCGTACGTTTCAATAGTAAGAAAAGATTCTAGAAATTTAAATTTTGGTACTTCAGTGGAATAAAAAAATCCTGTACAAGAAAACAGGATTCTTACTTATTTGCACTTGTGTTTTATTTATTCAGAAACAAAAGTAAGTAGCTCCCCGCACAACCATACAATGCGATTTGCGTAACCAAGTAAATTCCGCGTTCAGTTGAGGTTAGCTTTTTTTCTTTCTCCATTTTTCTAAAATGCCAATAAAAATATATACCACATATGAGGAGGATTGCTCCCGAAATCTGAAAGGCATTTTCCAATAAGTTAACCAAAAACCCCCTCCTATTCTTTAACAGCTGGTATTCAACTCATTTCACACAATGAAATATAAACGACTTTGCCTGATTAGTAGCTGGCTGTAACTTGAAATCCTCATATGTGTTCACTGTCGCAAAGCCCGCTTTTTTCAGTGAGTACAAAATTTCTTCCAGGCTACGGAATATTAGCTGGACCTTTGCTTCGTGTGTAATACCCGTATTAACATTTCTGATTTTTTCATAAAAGGTAAAAACATTGCGATCTAACCCCTTATATTCATCCCAGTACAGCAAAGGGTCACCAGTATGAACATCTTGGAGTTCATCTGCTTTCTCATCTTTTTGCCATTCTTCCCATGCTTTTGCTTGAGGGTTCCGTGCATCAAAAATAAAGTGTCCGCCAGGCTTTAAAGCTGTGAATACATCCTGCAGTACATTTTTCCAGCTCTCTTCCGAAATAAAAACCTGTGCTACATTAGCTGTCATTATTACTGCATCATATGAGTTAATTGTTAAGTCCTGACTATCGCCGATTATCCATGAAACCGACTGCGCATTATCTTTGCTTTGAGCTCGAAGAACGGCTTCTTCATTTGGATCGATTCCAGTCACTTCATAACCGGCCTTCGCCAATTCTATAGTCACCCGTCCAGTACCACATCCTAGGTCGGCAACTTTTTTAGCTTTTGTTAATTGTATCAACTCCATGAAGAATTCATCTTCTTTCCCCCATGTATGAAGCTGATCGTAGTAATAGGCAATCATTTAATTTCCCCTGCCTTCCTTTTGAGCATTCGTTCAGTTATTATTCCGACTGCTGCACCTACAAATATTGGCAGTAAAGCAATCTCCGTATATGAGAGTGAAATTTTAAATATCAGAAAATCTATGTTAGCTACATAACCGATAAAATATAAAACAGCCATTGTTGCAAACGAGGCAAGTAATGGAATCCAAAATTCTCTTCCCATTATTTCATCTCCGTTCTATCCTATTTAGTGTCCTCTAACTTTTAATCAACCAAATTTAATTCTCCCTTATACCAGGTCGGAACAGGATTATTCATACCGTCAAACCATTCCAAAACGTTTTTTGCCTGATTTTTCATTATGTTTAAATCATGATCACTGTAATTTGCAGCCCAAGGAATGGATGACAGCATATTACTGCTAATATAAAAAGCAAGTAGAGAGAAAAATTCCATCGGCGGTGTTCCATTAAAATAACCGTTAAGCTGCCCTGTAGCAAAGTACGGACTAATATCGGCACTCCACACTATCCGATTAAACTCTTCCCACGGGTCTCCATAGTCACTGCGGTTAAAATCAATTACATACAGCTCTTTCTGTGGGGATATAACCATATTTCCAACATGGTAATCGCCATGGTGAAAACTTTGCTCTCTTCCTTCAAGGAGCTGTCTGTTCTCTTCGATGTACCGAATGATTTTATCGTCCCCCGGAATTTTTACATCACAATCCTGGTACAGTTTGATTTTACTGTCTGCTTTACGATTAAACCTTGTTCCCCAGTCTTCCTGCTCTGCTGGTGCAGGAATGCTGTGAATTTGCTTCAGTATCTGCCCTGATTTCACCCCTAGTGAATACTGATCGGCTTCTGTCAGGTTAGGCAGTATCTGCTCCACGTCCTCTCCGTCACACCATAAGAAAATCGTATAGACACTTTTGCCATTGTCACAAATCCCAAAATCGACAGGCCGTGACAAAGGCAAGCTCCTTTCAGCTAAACAATTTATGATTTCATATTCACCTTTCTTTTTATCATATTCCGCGATATCGCATATGCGAAGCAACAGCCTCTCATTTGTAACTGTTTCGATATAGTACTTTTTATCGTCCGACCACCCTTTATGGATCGCTTCAATTTTCTTGAATGTATCGTAGTTTTTTATATCGACCATAGATTTCCTCCATTTGTTAGTAATTGCTTTTAGTAGTTTAACATATATATGTACATAATTTTCCAAATTCATTAAAATCGATGTTCTAAATTTTAAAGTAAATGCAGATAATATCCGATTAATCCAAATCCGATAAATGTACCGCATAAAATTTTGAAGACTGAAGATTTATGAAGTGCCGGATATAAGATTTCTGATACGGTAACTATAAAAATCATCCCCATAGCGAAACTCATGAAGATAGTATTAAGTAACGGATGAACAAGAAAACTACCGATAAAAACCCCCAAAGCTACTGGAATCGATACGAGAAGTGAAATTATTAAAACAGTAAATATATTTAATCCAGCCAAAATTAAAGGAATAAACAAAATTATTCCCTCGGGAATACTATGAAATAAAAGTGTTTGAAGTATGGCCTTTGTAAAATCGGGTTCATCATTGGCACCTAACGTTATTCCAACCGGTAAATTGTGAACCGCAAAACTAAGCATTAATAATATGCCAGTTCGAATATATATTTTCTTTTTAGCGTGAATTTCTTTATCTTGTTTAAAGTGCACACTACTATGTAGCACTTTGAATAGCATCATCCCTAGAATAAATCCAACAATTGTACTTAACCAGCCGCCTGATTCTACAGCTTCCGGGAGTATTTCAAAACTGATTAAACCTAGAATTACCCCTGTACAAAGCGCATAAATAATATATGCCTTTTGGTTGATTCCTTTAAAAAGCCAAGCGAGCATGCCTCCAATGAATATGCCTGTTGAAGTCCATAAAAAACCTAGTAGCCACATCGATATCACCTTTCACTGAGTATAATTAGTCGTATGGTTAATGAGGATGATTTATGAAAATAAAAAACCGTATTTAAAGTATAAATTTACTTTAAATACGGTAAATATAATTTGTTTATCCTTCCAGAGTTAACAGTCCGTCTTCCATACGGTAAACTTTGTCGCAAAACTCCAGCATACGTTCATCGTGGGTTACCATAATCGCTGCTTTGCTGCGTTCTTTAACTTCTTTTCGGATTTGCTTTACGACTTCAAATGCACGCTTAGAATCTAAACTCGCTGTTGGTTCATCGGCTAAAATGATATTTGAATTATTTACAAATGCACGAGCAATCGCAACACGCTGACGTTCCCCGCCAGATAGCTCATTGGGGAATTTTTGGAATTTATCACCTAATCCTAATTCCGTTAATAATGTTTTCGCAAATTTTGTATCCTCTGATGTTACTTTGCCTTTCATTTTACGGATTAGCAGCAACTGATCTAACACCGTTAAATATGGAATTAAGTTTGATGTTTGTAAAATGAATCCAACATCTGTTAAGCGAAAAGCCGATAAATCTTTTTCCTTCATCTTGCCGATATCTGTACCGTTAACAAGTACTTCGCCTGTCGATGGCTGAAGTAATGCCCCCGCAATCGATAAAAGCGTACTTTTCCCTGAACCTGATGGACCTATAATAGCGATGAACTCACCAGGGTTTACTGTAAGGGATACATCTTTAAGTGCATCCACTATAGAGTTCCCTTCTTTAAATGATTTTGTTACATTTTTCAGTACTAAACCTGTCATTTATTCCACTCTCCCAATCGCTGTTAAAGGATCAATTTTTGTCACTTGGCGGGCAGAAATAACAGAACCTAAAACAGATACAATTAATAACACAATCGCATATAAAATAACCATTTTAAAGTCTAAGTTAAACGGCATTCCCGCTGGAAAAACAAATGCAGTCAAGTACGTTAATACAATACCAGCAATAATGCTAATTAGTGATAACACAAATACTTGTGAAATAATTGATCTTTTAATAAAGCTATCTGATGCACCAATTGCTTTCATGACACCGAACTGCTGTGTTTTTTGCAAAATGAATACATAGAAGAATACCGCAATAATAACTGCTGAAATGATGAATAAGAAGGCAAGCATCATATAGATTGTTCCGCTTTCTTCTTTATAACCTGGCATCCCCATTACAGCTTCTGATTTTGTAAATGTTTCGATTTCATCAAAGCTGTTTTCGATTTTTTCATCGTCAATGTCTGTACCTTGTAACGCAATCATTGCTACTGGACTTTCTAAACCATTATCTGATCCTGGTGCTGCAAATGCATAGCTTTGCCAAACGTCTAAGTTTACAAATACACTTGGTAAATGGTTGAACGTTTCCCCTTTT